>NZ_JAUBTO010000040.1:0-55684 GCF_036702495.1 Microcoleus sp. C2D2
GGGTACGCCTCACGCGCATTCCTCCCGACACTCAACGGGGTACCGTTAGAGTGCGGGACTCCTGCTGTTTTAGTTGAGCGATCGACTCTCGGCCTTTACGGCCCTCAATTGAAATCGGGTGTGTCTGACAAAGTTGCGATCACCCAAAAATCGGGCATTTTCTCAAAAACGGAGAGGGTGGGATTTGAACCCACGGTGACATCACTGCCACACTCGATTTCAAGTCGAGCGCATTCGACCACTCTGCCACCTCTCCGGGCGCATACATTAATTTATCATACCAGCAACTGCCACTAACTACAAATAGCCGCAGATTCAGTCCGCCGATAAAGAATTTGTTCTAAGGCCACCGCGAAATCCTCTCCCAGCCACACCAGAGACACTTCGGACACTCCTCCATTTTCCAGCAGGACGATCGAGAAATTCCGCAGTTTCGAGCACTCTCTCTCGACAATTCGCGGTACGCTAGCCGCATTCAAATAAACTGTACCCTCCGCACTCACCTCCAGCGACTTCCGCAACTCATGCTTTTTGTGCCGCAGTTTGTGGTGCATATGACCAAAAGTTACCAGAGGTATGTGCTTTCCCGAACTCCGAGTTCGATCGATCGCCTCCGCAAAATCAGGGTCGCCCCAATCCCCTCCCAGCGGTTTCCAATCTCGCCCGCAGGGGTCTTCAGGAGCCTCTCCCAACCCCGTCGGGCCCGTGTGACCCAAAAAAATCACATTTTCGCAGTCCGCCAGAGCCGCAGCCCCTGCTATGCGCCGCGCCGACTCCTCAAAACTTTCTACCCCAAACCACTCCGAGTAAAAATCCCCGTACTTCCACTCCGAGCCCCCCCAAGTAAACGGGCGGCTTCCCACGACTGTTACGCCCAATTCTGGAAAATCCCGTTTCCCGTAACCGACGTGAGCTTCTCCCATTAAATCTAACTGCTGTTTCACCCAATTTTCTTGAGTGCGATCGTAAGGGCACTGACTCCGGCCCCACTCCGTCGCCGTGTACCAAGCGTCGTGGTTGCCAAACACCGCTGCTTTCGGAATGTCCAATTGGGCGATCGCCCGCACCACCTCCACCGACTCATTGCCAAAATCCCCCACAAACAGCACCAAATCAACGCCCAGATGCTTCAGGGCCTCGCCGTCTTCAGGTTCCCAGCGATCGTGAACATCCCCCACCACCGCAATTTTGATAGATTTAGCTTTGTTCATTTCATCAGAAATATGGGTTTGAAACCCCGTCCTTTTAGGACGGCTTTACATTGAGTTAAAACATACAGCGGGGTGGAGGGGTATGGTTGCCCCAGAGGTGAGGTATGGTTGCCTCAATCTCCTTTCGGAGTAAAGTTAGCTTTGTGCCTTTGTTTAGTGAGCGACCGCCGGCTAGCAGCACTGTCGAGCGTGACATACCAGACTGTTTAACCGCTAGCGACAGAGCGAGGGACTAGCTACGCATCAAGCGGTTGTCCTGACTCAAAAAACCGAGTCAATTAAGACGCTCGGCCCTAGGGGAACGGCTTGTTAGATTTCTCCTTCAAGCCTCATGCCTTCAGGCTGAGGTTCCTGACTTGTTATGTGCGATCGAGCTTTTAGGCTCCTTCTTATTATCAGCATAAGAAACAGCAACCAATTTTTGCACACTCCCCCAGGCAATTTTAGATTTTAGATTTTAGATTTTAGATGGGCTCCACTGAACAGCCAGCACTTTTTGGTGAATTCAACTATAATTCAAAATACACTTTAGCTGTCTTCGCCACCTTCCCCGGAATATTCTAACTGTGTTTACTACCGCACCAGCTCCCTACTTTACTCAAACCCGACTGCCCGACGACTTGTTTGCAGCAATTAACGCCCTCAAACAAGAGTTGAACGCCGTCATTCTCGCCCACTATTACCAAGACTCCGAGATTCAAGACATCGCAGACTTCATTGGCGACTCCCTAGAACTTGCCCGCAAAGCCGCCAACACCAGCGCAGATGTCATAGTTTTTGCCGGAGTTCATTTCATGGCAGAAACCGCAAAAATTCTCAATCCCGACAAATTAGTATTGTTGCCAGACTTAAATGCTGGGTGTTCCCTCGCCGACAGTTGCCCTCCCGAAGCCTTTGCAGCTTTCAAAGCCGATCGCCCAGGACATTTGGTAATTTCCTACATTAATTGTACCGCCGCAATTAAGGCAATGAGCGATATAATTTGCACCAGTTCTAACGCTGTTAAAATTGTCAAGCAAATTCCCGAAAATCAGCCGATAATTTTTGGGCCAGACCGCAATCTCGGCCGCTACGTCATGGAACAAACCGGTAGAAACATGGAAATCTGGCAAGGAGCCTGCATCGTCCACGAAAACTTCTCAGAAAAAAAGATAGTTCAACTCAAAATCGAAAATCCAGAAGCCGAAATAATTGCCCACCCAGAATGCGAACCTCCCGTCCTGCGCCACGCTAATTACATCGGCTCCACCACCGCTTTGCTCAAATATTCTCAAGCTAGTTCCAGCCAAGCTTTTATTGTCGCGACTGAACCGGGAATCATTCACCAAATGCAAAAGCAAGCTCCGCACAAACGCTTCATCCCCGCTCCCTCAACCAATAATAACTGCGCTTGCAACGAATGCCCGCACATGAGATTAAATACCTTGGAAAAATTGTATCTCTCCCTAAAAAATCAAACCCCTGAAATTACCATGCCTCTAGATATTCAACTAGCAGCCTTGCAGCCCATCCAGCGAATGCTAGAAATGAGCTAACCCCTGGCTATTTTTAAGTAAATACATTGTATGCTGGGTTGGGCGCGGCGATTAAATTAAGTCATCGCCTAACCCACCAACATCGATCGGCAATCCGTGAATCAGTTGTCAACTCTTTCTCTTCTCGAACTCTGCGCCTCTGTGCCTCTGCGGTTCCTTCCTTTAAAACTCCTGAACGATAAAAGATGCCCGAAAAACTGATTGTTTTCACCCGCTATCCAGAGCCGGGAACAACCAAAACTCGACTAATTCCGGTGCTGGGAAAAACAGGCGCTGCCAACCTTCACCGCTTGATGGCCCAACGGACGATCGCCTGCGCTCTCTCTCTCCAAAAATCCCGCCAATTATCGGTAGAAATTCACCGAGCCGGCGGCAGCCAACAACTGATGCAAGAGTGGTTGGGAAATGATATTATTTGTGAAAATCAAAGAGAAGGCGATTTGGGCGCTAGAATGACAGCAGCCTTTGAAAACTCTTTTAATTCCGGGGTTGAGAAAACTGCAATTATCGGCACTGATTGTCCTGGTTTGAAAGCAGAAATTATGGCACAAGCTTTTGAGGAACTGAGCCAGCACGATTTAGTTTTGGGTCCTGCAAAAGATGGAGGTTATTATCTGATCGGGCTGCGGCGATTGATACCGGAATTGTTTGGTGGCATTGACTGGGGAACCAGTGAAGTATTTGCTTGTACGCGGGCCATCGCCCAAAAGCTAGACCTCAATATTGCTTATCTTCCCACTCTTGCAGATATCGATAGACCAGAAGACCTCCTCGGTTTAGATATTAATATATTGAAATAACTAAACTCTATTTAAGGTCTCTCAATTATTAGGAATTGTCATATCTAATTAGATAAAACTACTTGATTCTGAAACCAGAAGGTCATAATATAGTAAGTGTATTTGTCTAACCAAATGCTGAATCTCAGTAGCAGTTAGACAGCGCTTGGGACAATAGTCCCAGGCGCGAGAAAAAAGCAAAAATTAGCAAATAAATTAGCAACTAACAGCTCAGCTTTGTAGGAAACCCGCCCTGCCAGATGAAAGCCCAATGTAGGCGCGCTCCCGGCGTAAAAAATGAGCGACTAAATGAGCAACTAACAGATAAGCTTTGTACAAAACTCGCCCTCCGACCTTAAGGCCCAATGTAGGGGCGCTCCCGGCGTAAAAAATTGACTCTCATAACCGATAAGCTTTGTACAAAACCCACCCTCTCTCACGGGGTGCTTAATTCTGTATGTCGCCAGAAAATCCCAATCTCAAAATTTCCATTATCATTCCCGTCTTAAACGAAGCACCTACAATTGCCCGAGTCATCTCCACCGCCCTTGAGGCTAAAAATGTCGAAATAATTGTCGCCGACGGCAGCAGCAGCGACGGTACAGCAGATATAGCAAAATCTTTGGGCGTCCGAGTTATCTCCACCGCCCCAGGCCGCGCCACCCAAATGAATGCAGGTGCCGCCGCTGCTACTGGAGATATCCTGCTGTTTCTCCACGCAGACACTCTTTTGCCTCGCGGGTACGACGATAGCGCGCGTCGGACACTAGCTAACCCGTCTGCTGTAGCGGGGGCCTTTGAACTCAAGATAGACGCCCGCAGCCTGGGCCTCCGGCTGGTAGAAACAGGGGTAAAGTGGCGATCGAACTTTCTGCAAATGCCCTACGGCGACCAAGCTATTTTCCTCAAAGCCGCTACCTTTGACAAAATTGGCGGTTTTCCCGACTTGCCCCTCATGGAAGACTTTGAATTCGTGCGGCGGTTGAAAAAACAAGGCGACATCGAAATAGTACCCCAGCCAGTGCTGACATCCGTCCGCCGCTGGCAGCAGCTTGGGGTCATCAAAACCACCGCCCTTAATCAAATAGTAATCATCGCTTATTTCTTAGGGGTGTCGCCCGATCGACTCGCTTTCTGGTATAAGGGACAAAAGAAAAATTCTTCCAAAAACTAAAGAATAGTGAACTTTTCTAAAGCTCGCTGCCAATTATGCAAATAGGAAACACCTCCCTGCGTAAAATATGACTTGAACGCCTCAACTTTTACGCACAGCGAGGAAAAAGAGAATATGGCCGATCCCAGAGATGCAGAGCTTATTAAACCCTTTAACGGCGACCCCTTCACGGGTCATCTAGCAACTCCCATCAGTGCTTCTGATTTCACAAAAGCATTCATTGGGAACTTGCCCATCTACCGCAAAGGACTCTCGCCCCTAGTTCGAGGTCTAGAAATCGGTTTGGCACACGGCTATTTCCTCGTCGGTCCGGAAATCGTCTTCGGACCCCTGCGGGATTATCCCGAAGCAGCTAATCTCGGCGGATTAATTACAGCCCTCGTCTTAGTTCTGCTCGGCACACTAGGTATGTCTGCCTACGGTTTAGTCTCTTTCAAACAAGACAACACCAGCTACCCTAGCGCTAATCCGATGACTCCCGATTCCCTCAGAAATGCTGAAGGGTGGAGCCAGTTAACCGCTGGTTTCTTCATTGGCGGGATGAGCGGCGTCTTTGCTGCTTACTTCTTACTCGAAAACTTTAAGGGCGTTGATGCCATTTTCCGGGGTTTAGTCAATAATTAGACTCCACTCCCAAATATCCCTGTTGGAACACACTAACTTTAGTTTGGAGAATTTGATATGACAGGTTCCTACGCTGCTTCTTTCTTGCCTTGGATTTTGATTCCGGTAGTTTGCTGGCTGATGCCAGTTGTGGTAATGGGTTTGTTGTTTATCTACATTGAAAGCGACGCCTGATCCTTACCCCTAAAGTAAGAGCTAAGTTGGAAAGCCGAAGTAAGACAATTGACGAACAATTGCTCTAAAATTTCTAGATAAATCTAGGGAAAATCAGCAAAAGTTGTTTTGAGATTGCTGGCTATCAGAAAACTTAGTTTCTTTACCCCCATCTCCAGAATTTATCTGTAAAGCAATCTTTCAGTTTTCTTCCTTCTGAACTCGTAATTGCCAAAAAATCCTCTGCCTGCCGGCAGAGGATTTTTTTTACACAGAAGACAAATTATCTCCTCCGGGCACACAAATTGCCAAATTCTGAGCCACAATTGTTATGGAAACCTACCTCATGAGGAGACAGCGATGCAATTTTTCCCCGCACGCCGAATCTTAGCTCCATTCCTGATCTCGGTACTGCTGCTGGTGACTTCCTGCGGTCAAACTCAAGCCCCCTCCCGCTGGGACAAAGCCCAGCAGGAAAGTACCCAAAAACCTGGTAAAGCGCAGCAGACAACTGCTGACAAATCAACTGCTAGTAATCAAAACCTGCCCAAGAAGGCAGTTGCAGGTGGTAAGTTAAATAAATACTTCCCGTCTTCTGGCGGTGGATTCGATCGCGTTTTTGCTCAAGAAAAATCCGGTTTTGCTGAAGCTAAGTTGAACAAAGACGGTAAAAATGTCGCGGTACTCTCGATTAACGACATCGCCGGCAACCCCAGCGCAGCTACAAAATTTCAGCAAAGTACCAAGCAAATCAGTGGCTATCCCGCTGTTAATCAGGGTGCTAATGGTACCGCTGTTTTAGTGGCAAATCGCTATCAGGTGAAAGTTCAATCGCGCAGTCCCTCTTTTACCGCGAGCGATCGCGAAGCTTGGCTGTCAAAATTTAACCTCGGCGGCCTCGCCCGCGTCAAGTAGCAATGTCTCTTGTCAAACTCCGCCCCCGACTCGAGTCTGGTGCTATCAAAACTAAGTTTGCCAGAAAGAGTGTGAAGTTTTTGCCATCTGCCAAAAGTAATACCTTTGATTTTCGTTCCAGCATAAGGAGTTTTTTGTGAGCAAAACAGTCTTTGAATTAGTCGATACACTGCCTCAAGACAACATGACTGTCAAAGCCCTGCGAGCGCTTGACTTTGTGGTTCCCGGCGAGTGGAACAATTTAGTTGGCTTTGAAAATACCATTCGCACCGTTACTGGCGAAACAGACGAAGAACTGATCCAGCAAATTGGCGAGCGCGCCATCTACCTCTACAACGATAAATCTGAGGGCTACCAGCGCGCTCTCTGGCTCTACCAAACTATTGACAGTGCCGACAAGGCTTTGGGCACTGCCGCCCTCGCTAACAAAGTCGCCCAAAATGTGCCGTTTTTGTCCATGCTGGGCAATCTCACTCCCAAGCCGGAAAAAGCTCAAACGATCGACCTTTCTCTGAAGTTAGTCACTGAGTTGCTCGCTTTTTGCCAAATCAACGGCATTCCCGGCGACAGCATCGGCGATTTTGCCGCTTCCTTGGGCGACTACGGCGGCGAATCCCTGATGCGGATGGCCGCTTTGGTTTGTTTTGACGGTTTGATTCCCCTGGGCCCGGACTTTATCATGGCAACTCAGTCTTGGATTCAGAGGCTCTCCCCGAACGATTTGCAATCCAATCCGTCATTTAATGCGATCGGCGGCATGATTCCTGGGGGATCTCCCGCCGGCCAGCTTGGCTTTATCGGCGAAAGCTTTAACTCGGTTTCTGGCTGGATGAGCTCTTTTGTGAGCGATCGAGGTTTGACTCCCCAAAACGTACTCGGCCACTTGCAGAATTTTGTAGACGTTTCTGCCGACAAGGTGGACTACGTGGGCGCATTCCTCGATATGACTACCAACTACTACGAACACACCGGTGTTCAAACTCTCGCCCGCCGTTTGATTGAACGAGCTGTCGCTGAGATTTAGAATAATCTAAGGAGTTGTGATGTTTGCCGACGATCGCCCTGACAGTGTTTTGAGTTCAAATTTTTTTGACTCGCAATTCTCTCAGGTTGGGTTAAGGGTAAAAAGTATGTGCGATCGATCGAGTCGATCGCCCCCACCTGCACTCACAACTCCTTTTACCGAGCACTTTTAACAGGAAGCGTTAATGTCAGAAGAACCGAAAAATCCTACCGCTGGCGAATCCGAAACTCCCAGCGCTTCGATCGAGCACGCCCCGAGTTCCGACGCACCCGAGACAACCGACTTGCCCAGCACTGACAAGCCTCAGCCGGCTGCTAAAAAACCCGCAGCCAAGAAAGAACCGAAAAATCCTACCGCTGGCGAATCGGAAACTCCCAGTGCTTCGATCGATCGCGCCCCGAGTTCCGACGCACCCGAGACAACCGACTTGCCCAGCACTGACAAGCCCCAGGCGGCTGCTAAAAAGCCTGCAGCCAAGGCCGAAGGCGACAAGCCCCCAGCTAAAGCCAAAAAGGAAAAAGCACCTGCTGTTGAAGACAAGCCCTTTGCGGAATTTATTCAACAAGATTATTTGCCCGCTTTGCAAACTGCTTTGACTAAGCAGGGGGTTAAGGATTTAGAGGTGAGTTTGGCAAAGCAAAAACTCCCGGTTGCGGGCATGAGTTCCGCCGGGGATTGCTGGCAGGTAATTGGGAAATTCCAAGAAGGTCAGCGCCAATTTAATCTGTATTTTCCTCAAGAAAATATTCAAAGTCAAAGAGCATTTTCCTGCGCTGAAAATAATACTAAAACCAGCACTTTAGAGCCTTTTTTGATAGACGAGCGCAAGGTAACACTAGACCTCATGGTGTTTGGCGTAGTCCAGCGGCTTAACGCTCAAAAATGGCTAAATCTTAATTAACCTGAGTTCGGGATAAGAAAAGGAGGAGCCGTGTAAGCTGAAATACAGCGTATTCCAGGTTTGTGAATTGTAGGGACACGGCAGTGCCGTGTCCCTACGGGGAAGCTCACGATAGGCGGGTGTACTTCATAAATGTGGAATCTGCTGTATGTTAAAGATGATTCAGTCGGCGCCTCCCATGTCTAGTCTAGAAAAAGTTTTCTGCCACATTGATGATTTCTGTTGCCACTTTGTGCGTTTACCTCAAGCACTGCTTCGGGACTTGCACGGGTATCAGCTTCGCAAGTAACTGAACTGAATGAAAAAAGATTAACGAAGATTCTCAAACAATTAAAGGGAAAGACAATTACCATAGTAATTGATGAAATAGGAGATAGAAAAAAAGTAAAAAAGACTGACTATGTAGCTAGACAATATTTGGGAAGTGTAGGTAAAGTATAGCCTTTCTCAGTAACATGAGGTACTATAGGGCATAGGGCATAGGGTATAGGGCATAGGACATACCTCACTTTCTTGAGAACCGCTATAGATAATGGAATAAGTAGGTAGGCGCAAAGAAACCTCGCTATGTAACCGAATGTAAAGCTGCCAGAACCTTAAGCCAATAGCTTCGTTTCATGCAGCTAACCTGCTACACATCTAAATTGAATACAGAGACGGGCTCTCCTGCCCGTCCCACAATAATTGTAGAAAAATTGACTGTCAAATTAGATGCACAACAGCTTATGACATACTTATGTATTTTCCCACTCATCTACTTAGTTTCAGTGAATGCGTACCGAATATATGAAAACATAACTTTTCCATGTCCCAAGCTGCTTAACCCGAACTCAGGTTATATAAAAGTAAATGGAAAGCAATAGCCATAGAACTCATAAAATCAGGTCATCTTCTCAATCAGTGGCTCCATCAATCCTATCGGATGAAACTGAAGATAAAAATACAATTTTTTGGCAAGAATGGCAGGCGCATCAAGATTATCTTTCCCATTGCTGTTTCAAGTGGATGAACTCAAACCCAATCGAGGCCGAAGAAGTATTGAGTCAGGCAATGCTTAAAGCCTGGACAGAATGGCAAAACTATGGAAGTCAAATTAAATGTCCTAAAGCTTGGTTAACTCAAGTTCTCTATAACTTCTGCATAGATTTGCATCGAAAACTAAAACGAGAAACATTAATAATTAAAAACATAGACGAGATTAAACTTGAAGATTATCCAGCACTTTATTCTAACTTAGGATTTACTGAACCTAATCTTATAGACCTGGAATTGCAGGCATATATCCACCATAAAATTGACTTCTTGCCTCCCAGACTCCGCGATACTTTTGTCTTATACCACTACCAAAATAAATCTTATCAAGATATTGCCAAGCTATTTCTCTTCTCTGAAGAAAACGTCCGCAAATGCGTGAGCAAAGCCTGCCGAATTCTGCGAAAGCATTTAACCAAATATCTTGCCGGTGAAGATGATACTCCTCTAAATTCTTCCTCGCCCGCCTTAAAGTTGGTAATTCCTTTGCCAGAAAAGTCTCAACCCCAATGCAATTGGGAATCACTAATTCCCCCAAAAAGCCAGGATGAAGAAATTAGCTATCAAGTCACCGTACTATGTCTGGAAACTTTACCCCATCATTCCTACATCTCTACTACTCTTCTAGTCTGGAGATGAAAGTGCGTTGAGTCAGCCGTTGTTTATCCCGCCTTTGGGGAAGTTGAGAGGATATTGCAGCGGTTCAACGGTAAGAGGAGCAAGGGTTATAGGGGTTGAGGGGGGATTTTTGGGGAGAAAATTTGCTCGTAACTCGAAAAATTCCCAAATAGGGGTGGGAAAACGTCTAACTAATAAATAAGCGGTCAGATAAAACCGCTTAGAGTCCAGGCATTAGTTACATCTTTCTTAACAAAAAATGAGTACATCCCGCAAAATCCAGATCGCACTCGTGGCAAGTCTCCTGTGGTCATCTACATCCATAAGCAGCTTTGCTGCTACCAACTCGATTACCTCTGAAAAGTTTCAGTCAGACACGGTAAAACTTCCTGTGGAAAGTATTCCATCTAGGCAGTTAAATTTAACACCAGATACTTATTTAATTGCTGGTCAGTTCAGGGATATGCTGAGTAGAGTACCTGGGGCATATGCCACGTTCCAAGCATTTGACGAGATATGGAAGAATCCAGCAGACAGGAAGAAAAGATTATTCGATCACTGCAACACTCAAAAAGCGTTATCAGTTAAGCAATGTTTTACAATGCTAACAGTTTGGGCAGACGATACAGGGCAATTTGCCAACCGTAAGGACTCCGATGAGCTAGACAATATATTTGATGAAGCAATAGAAATAAGGTAAAATAATCCATAATGCGTGAGAGTGAAATCTCTTTGACTTTGGGGACATTACCAACTTAGTGCTGCTCCATTTCAGTGTTCAAAAACTTGAAGAAAAAGCGATCTTGCCCACTCGACGAAGGGCGCGATCGCTTTTTTTCGCAGTGCGTAGGCAACGCCCGTCGTAGATATCGCTTTTCGTTTACGAGAGAGCCATTGATTGACGCGATCGCATTAATTTTCCTTGATAATAAGTAATCTTCTTTGGCTTGTTCAGTTTGAGTAACTAAGACATAATCCGATCGAGGTAAATTATTCTATTTCCCCTTATCTATAGCCAGTCTAAATTATGTCTGGATACTTTGCCACATCATTGGTGCAGTTCTGCCAATCTTCTGGGCTAGAGATGAATGTTCACTTTTTCTTAGAAGAAAAGCTAACTAGACAAGAGCAGAAATTGAACACTTTAAGTAAGTATGTTCAGAAATATCCCCAAGGATGGAAAAAAAGGTTAGAACTAGCTAATTTGCTTTACCAGATGGGAGACTGGCAACAAGCGGTTGCCGAATATCATCAAGTGATTGAGCGACAACTGCAATTAATGGGTGTGCGGCTGCAACTAGGGAAACTATTGCAGCTAATGAAACGAGAAAAAGAGGCAATAGAAGTCTATGAAAAAGCCTTGTCGTGTTCCGAAAACGAAGCGACTCAGCATCATATCAAGGGATTGATTGCAGTTTGTCGGGGTGAGAGTGACAAAGCAATTATTGCCTTTAATTTAGCAACTCATTTAGAACCTGAAAAAGTCGTTCACCGGCTGGCTTTGGCACAGGTGTATCAGCAGATAGAAAATCATCTTGGCGTGCTCAGTGCTGTGGAGCAAATTTTGGCAATCAACCCAGATGATCTTGTGGCGTTGATTTACAGCCATGATGCACTGCTAGCGGTGGGGGATATGAGCGCCGCAACAGAGCTGTTGAGCAAGCTGATAGCTCTATTTCCGAATGATTTTAGGGTACTGCAACGACAAATTGAGCAACGTCTTCAGATGAAATTAGTTTCTGGTGAAGAGGGGAAACTGACGAAAAAGATGATTACCTCTTTACTGCTACAAACTCCTCATGGGGCTGAGGCTCACAATTCTCTGGGCTATTATCACATTTTCCGAGGCGATTGGCGGCAAGGTGTGGAGGTGTTAGCAGAGTTTACCACCGAACACCGCAAACATCCTTATGGTTGGTATTACTATGGCTGGTGCTTATACGACACGGGAGAATATCAAAAGGCAGCACACATGATGGCGAATGCTTATCAACTGTATCCCGATGATTGTGCAATTTATCAGGTCTTGTGTGAAATTTTACCGGTTACCAAACGCTGGGAAGAATTGCGTTTTGTGGTCGAACAGATGCTGAAACGATTTCCTGAACGTTGGAGTGTTTGGGCGACTGCGGGGCGGGTGTTGGTAGAACACTTCAAAGAGATTGAACGAGGATGTAGTGTTTCTGTTCAGGCGACGAAACTTCAGCCGCAGTTAGTTGATACTTGGTTTCGTCATGGGCGGGTGTTGGCTTTGGCGCTTAAACATCAAGAAGCGGTGGAGGCGTTGGAGAAAGGATGGAAGTTGTTACCAGCGGGAATTTCTCTGCAATTGGTGCCGACGGCGCTGTGGCTGGCGGAGAGTTACCAGGTGCTGGGGGATGTTGGGGCTAGTCAGCGATGGTGGAAAGTTGCCGGTGAGGGATGTCAGGAATTGAGAGGGTTTAACGGGGCTATGGCTGACTACTGGTTAGGGAGAGCTTGTGTGGGATTGAGGGATAGGTTGGGAGCGATAGAGGCTTATGAAAGTGCTTTGAGTCAGCAGTTGTTGTATCCGGCTCGCGGGGAGGTTGAGAAGAGTTTGCTGCGGTTGAAGGGTAAGGGGAGGAAGGGTTCTAGGGGTTGAGGGTGGATTTTTGGAGAGAAAATTTGCTCCTAACTCGAAAAATTCCCAAATTGGGGTTGGGAAACGTCTAAAGATTGTGAGAGAAAAACACTTAGGCATGAATCTCAGTCTTATGCCTAATGTCACTGTTTTTAACTCACATTTTGTCTATTTGTCATCAATAAGTAAGGTGTAGACACAAATGAATTACATTAGAAATCTGATAGTCAGAGGACTACTAATATCTGCGATAGTGATAGGTGCATTTGCCCTACTATCGCCGGGGAATGCCTCCGCACAAAACGTACCAACCTGCAATCAAGGTCAAGGAACACTACTAAACGTAGGAAGAATGTGTACCTTCAAAACATCACAGAACCAGCATATGATTGAGGTTTTTGCCCCATTCTCAACAAATCAAACAGGAGCGATTACCATAACAGGTGCAAATTCCTGTGACCCAGGTACAAGCCTAACACTTAATCAAGCATCTTCACGTCAATTCGCACTCTGTAACACAGCTACCAATAAAGACATAACCGTTTCATACGATGCGGGAGGGACAATACCAGCGATAGTAGTTACTCGAACCTAATCGTATAAAGACATTGTTGAGGCTCACTTGACTGGAGGAGCAAGACTATTCACGGCATACCGTGAAATGGATAAGTACTACTCCTCTGCTTATCCAACCCCGAAAGGGGACAGCGAATAATACCAAGTTGCATTCATACGTAGCACATTGATTTTCGCCGCGTCCCCTGTCCCCCCGTCTCGGCGTCTGTCTCAACTACTATGTTTGAATGCAACTGGGTATAAATTCGCTTGCAACTTACACCCATACACAGACAAAGAAATGAGCAAGCTCCTAACAATACTCCAAATCAAACAGATTACCGGAGACCCGGTAGAAGAAATGATCGTATTGGGCGTCAGTATAGACGATGCTATAACATCAGTCTGTCATCGCCTCTCGTCGTGCAGACAGATGGAAAGAAGAGTTATTGGAATTTCATGGCAGAGTATAGATACAGGCAATCAGTAAAAGTGGACTTCTGCGTAAGGTACAAAGGAGAAAAGAAGGAATTTTCAGTAGAGTTCACCGAAGAAGGGACAAAGAGATTTGAACCTAGGTTCAAACAAATAAAAGTATTGGAGAATGAGCATCTAGAATTGCAGATAGATTACTTCATAATGCTACCGCCAACAGCCACATCAAAACTAACAAAAGTCCACATGACGCTGCAATTAGAGAGTCTAGTGGTCAGGGACACCGAAGATCTATTAGTTGATCAATTTTACCTTGTAGGAGGAGTGACAATATACGATTTGAACCAATCATTACTAAAACCGATTCACGTAACACCAATAGCGACAGACCCAGTCGATATTAAGGTAAGAAATAGCTTATCGCTCACACCCATGCCCAGGTACTTTTTATACCCCCCTTTCTTCCAAGCCGAAGTCAACAGCAACAGCTATGTTGTGATAGGACTGAAAGCAATGGAAAGTGACTCTAAGAGCAGATTCAACGCGCCATACGCGGCCTCATTAATAGGAGGAGCGTTGTCAATAGTGGGAGCACTAGCGGTGCTATCTGGACAAGGAGCTACAGCGATAGTTGTGGGAGGTATAATAGGCACAGTGACAAATGTCCTATCAGCAGCGGGGGGTACATTGGACGATGATGATGAATTGGGTCGTTATCAGGATGCGTTCTTAATTGACGATAAAAATAAGGAATTGCCTAGATCGGATGAAATAGACTGGAAATTAGTGCATCAAGGAGGATTGATAAGCGGTAATTGGGATTACACCCTCAAACTCAAATATGAGTACAAGAGTAGGTGGCTAGAATAATAGATGAAGTAGGGAAAAGACTGGGAGGCTCCCAGAAGAGCCAGAGGTAGCGTAATGGCGTCGCCTGAAGCTCACTGTGCATTGTTGCCAAGAACAAAGACCCAAATAGCTACTCCCTTCCCGCTAGAAGACTATAGAATGAGGTTATAAATATGTTGAATCGTGTTTGCAATTTGGATGGGAGCCTGCAATTGTTGGGTTTCAAAAAAGGTTTTAATTCGCATTTCAACCTGCTCGATACTTTTGTCATGTGGCAAATGATGTAGTAGTCTTAGTCGGAGCAAATGAATGAGATATTCAACTAAATTAAAATTCGGAGAATATGGTGGTGTATAAACAAATTCAACTGTTATCTGTTCCCCAATCCCTGATGTGAATAACTCCGCCCATAAATAACGGTGCAGCTTA
Source organism: Microcoleus sp. C2D2 (assembly GCF_036702495.1). Taxonomy (NCBI): domain Bacteria; kingdom Bacillati; phylum Cyanobacteriota; class Cyanophyceae; order Oscillatoriales; family Microcoleaceae; genus Microcoleus; species Microcoleus sp. C2D2. Next base: position 14,837 of record NZ_JAUBTO010000040.1, read on the forward strand.
TATTTATGCGTAGAATTATTATCTAGTATGATGGTCAGATGCTTGATTCTTTCCTGAATACAGTATGAGCATAGCTCCCCAAAGTATAATGCTAAGTCTGCTGTTTTGGCAGTTGGTACTAACCGCAAGAATTCTTTTCCACTGACAGCATCTACTGCTAATAATCCATGTAACTTCTCTCTCTTTTTACTTTCATCTGATGGCACTTGAGGTCGAGTATTCTTTTCTGCCCATCCATAGTATGTACTTGGTCGGTTATATACTGCGAATTCATCAAAGAATAGAATTTTCTCCCCACGCTTTCTCTGGCGCATTTTTTTTTAGCATCTTTACAAACTCTTTTTGTTTTTCTGGTGAAGCATTCTCGTAATCTCGATGTGCTTTTTGATGTGATAGGTTCAAATTATCTAAGATTTCATAGATTCTCGATGTTTTCAAATCTACTCCCCATCTTTGCTTTATTACGAATGCTATAATTTTTCCTGTCCAGATTTCTCGCTCTATTCCATACTTAGTTGGTCTATCGTTCAATACCATTTCTTTTGTCTCTTGCTGCAGCAAGAGCATTCAGCCTCTGTCTCACTTGATGCTTGATTGGCTCCACCAGCCCCTCTAATCCCGTATCTAGATATTTACCAATCCATCTGGCTATGGTTAAATCTGTACATCCTACTAATTTGGCTACTTCCGCTCGACTTTTTCCTTCGCTTAGATATCTTATTGCTGATAGTCTTTGTCGTATATAGGCTTGCTGATTCTTGTAATATAGTCGCTGCCACTGCTTTTTATCTAGGCTTACTAATCGCAATCTTTGGCTCAGATTCATTCCTATTTTCCTCCCTTCTTTTTAACTATACCCTTTTCTGTACTCTTTGAGCGGGAAGGGAGTATGATTGCCTGATCTTGTAGTGGCATGACACAGCTAAAATGAGGTAATAAAAAATTGACTCATAAACTCCAAATTACTGATTTGCGCCCAATTTGCTAATGCACTATTTTACCTGTGTCACGCCAGTAGGGTGCGATCGCTCTCTTCGTAACGCACCTTCTCAATTGTCGGTGCGATGTCTGCGAAGCCCTCTCGCTGGAGAGCGATCGCACTTCTTAGTGATTGCACACAGGCGATCGCAAAAGCGTAGCATCCCCCAGAGAAACGCAAGGGCGTAGCTGATAGGTTGGGCGGCGCGTGGGGAAGTCGAGAAAATTTTGCAGCAGCCCAAAAGCAATCTGAGAAAGGGTTCTGGTGTTTGACGGTGGATTTTTGGAAAGAAAATTTGCTCGTAACTCGAAAAATTCCCAAATTGGGGTGGGGAAACGTCTAATAGACTAGTTGAAAAAAAAACACTAATCAACGTAAATTTCAACAAACGAGGTATTGTCGTATGAGCCTTGTCAAAAAACTACCAGCGGTTTTAATCGCTGCGGTTGGAATCTCTTTTAGTTTCGCCGGTACAGCCTTAGCAGAAACGATTTTATTAGGAGAGAAGACTCTCGGTCCTCAAGAGACATTGGACTTAAGGCTAAAAGATATGAGGAATACAACGCTTTGCTTCCAGACAACTGATAACTTAGTGGGTAACCTAAAATTGCTTTATATCACCGGCCGCGGGGGCGGAATGGACGTAAAAATAGAAGATTTACGGGCTAGCGCCAAGGAAAATGTATATCCAAAAGCATGGGTATATATCCGGCCAGGGTAATAAATATGCAAATGGATAGGCCTGAGTTTAGTCGAGCTGTTCGTGTACGTGCGACGCAGGGATAAAGAATTACGTCAGGAAGCGCACATCTAAAGGCATAGACTTGAAAAAGTCAGACTCTGACCAGACTAAGTATGTTTCACGAGTAGTAAAGCAGGGTGGATTTATTGTCAGAGGATAAGTAGGTAGGCGCAAATAAACCTTGCTGTGTAACCGAATATAAAGCTGCTAGAACCGTAAGCGAATTGCGACGTTTAACGAACAATGACATACTTATGTATTTTCCCACTCATCTACTTAAATGTATCATAGTATTTGCGATCGGGTCTGACCCGATCGCCTCTTCTATAATACCTTGCTCCTGCGACAATTAATCCACCCTGCCTTCGGGGCGGTGAGGGGGGGTCCCTGTGTCCAATTATTACTAACTCCTTTCTAGCTTTCCCAAAACAATTAAACTTTCTAAATCTTCCACAGCATCAGGCAGGCAATCTTGTACAGCCCTTCTTACCAACCGCAAAGCAGTTTCGTCAGCCCCTCCCAACATCCGCGTTAAATCCCCTATATCAATACCGCGACTAGCTTGTAGTTTCATCAAGACCAGATAAGGCAATCCGATAATTGGCAATCCATCGGGTGCTTTATTTGGATTTGTAATTGCCTCTCTTACCCAAGAATCTCTTGATTCAATTACACCCAAATAAGTACTATCAGGCAATTCCCAAGTGCTGCCACCAATGCTAAGTTCTCCCGTTCTCGTGCTACCAGCTTGCTCTAATTCTCGATAAAGATTAGCAGCATCTTGAGTTAATACTAAAATTTCCACGTCATCGGTCATTCTTTCAGGCATATAGAGCCGAGTAGCAATCCCTCGGACTACAACAAAAAGGGTTTTTTGAATGATCCTTTTAATGTTTGTCACGGGATGATTCCAAGTTCTTTTATTCAGAAAATCTTGACTGCTGCCACTACCGGGACGGCATCTACGCAGTGCAATTTCAATGTAAAGTTTTCGTCTTTGTTCGGGAAGCTTGAGATTGAGCATAATTATGCCTTATACCAAATCGGGGTATCATACCCCCTTGATTGTATGGTAGGGTGCGTCGCAGGGTAATAGTTGCCAGTAACGAGAATTGTCGGTGGCGACGCACCCTACGCATTCATAGAGGATAAAGGGGTTTTCTTCCCCGGATTTGGTATTACCACTGATTTTTGTTTAAGTCTCATGAGTTTTTGATGATGATAACTAATAACTAATGACTGCTGACTAATGACTTATTTGTTAAGAAATTCCGAGCTTGCATAATGGCATGAAGGTTAACATCTGTTTCTAACAAACAAGCATGACCGCTGTTAGCCAGCAGCACCATTTGAGCATTGGGAATTACCTTGACTAAAAGCTTCGCTTCTACTAGGGAAGGCAGCAGCCGATCGGCACCGCTAGCAATTACTAGCGTCGGCTGTTTGATGCCGCGCAACTGATTTTCGTCAACATTAAACGATCGCACTAACGCCAATCTCCACACAGAGGTATTTTGCGGTACTGCTTGCATCGCTTCTAGCAAAGCTCGCCGATCGTCGCGCCCGATCTTTCCTAAGGATGCTAATATCGGCAAGAGACCGATTACCGACAGCGGATAAAGGTTGGCCGGCAGCCACTGAGTCAGATACGATCCCCACTGCACCCAAGGCTGCTGTCGGAATGAAGAAGCTGGATTGACTAAAATTAATCGATCGCACAATTGAGGAGCTTCTAAAACAGTTTTCATCGCTAAACAGCCGCCAAATGACTCGCCGCACAGATAAACCGGCCGCTTCGGCTTTCCGGCTTGCTTTTCTGCTTCAATTAAGGCAATTGTTTCGCTAACCAGTACCTCCCAACTAGCCATGTCATCAGCCGGTACAGTTAAGCAGCGAATGTCGAAATCATTTGCTAATTTAGAAATTTGCGGCCGCAGGAGCAAACCGCTGCCATCCATACCGGGCAGAAATACAAATAAAGGGCGCTCTGGTTTCGGCGGTTTGGGGGTTAGGAAACGAACCTTGTTGTTAGCATTTGCCATGATTCAAGTCAATCGATTTTAGATTTTAGATTTTAGATTTTAGATTGGAAATCTCACACCAGCCAATAGTCAACAGTCAACAGTCAACAGTCAACAGCCAACAGCCAACAGTCAACAGTCAACAGTCAACAGCCAACAGTCAACAGCCAACCGTCAACAGTCAACAAACTTACAAACAACCTCGTTGGAGTAATTCTGTAATTTCCCCCTGACAGTGGTCTGTGAGTTCAGCAACAACAGCTTTGGCTTTTTTGCCTCGATATTGCTGCTGTCGATCGACAGTAATCCAGTAAGGCCGGCCGATTAAAACATTAACTCGCTGATAAATTATCACAGGATGCCACCCCGATCGATCGAACAGCGGTTCCGAGGGATCGAACAAACTCAACAACTTGAGCGGTACACCCGATCGTACCGACTGTTCATCAAAAGAACTAATCGCCACCGGCAAAACCGCCAAATCCCGCACCGGCGCCCGCAAAGCCAAATGAGCAAATCCCCGCTGAAACTTCCCCACAGTATTGGGCCCAGTAAGCTTCACCATCGGTTCTGCACCCTCTGGAAACACCCCCACCATCTCCCCGCCTTGCAGCAGCGCTGTCGCTTGAGAGAAAAAATGCTGCTGTCGGTGCTCCGGTGCTTCCAAAGGGAAAGCGCCGAAAGTCGTGACAATTTCTCTCATCACCGGAACTTGACCCATGTAATGATGACAAGCAAAGCGGATCGATCGACCCAAAGCAGCCGTCAGCAGCACAGGATCTAAGAAACTGCGGTGATTGCTCACCACCAGCACCGGACTCTCCTGAGGAATCCGGTCTTCGCGGTACAGAAACATCTGCGTTCCCAAACCAGCCAGGAAACAGCGCGAAATCAGCAATTTGCTCTCTGAAAACATGGGCCAAAAGACAGGTGGGACGCTATAAAGGTTGATTCTATTCTCATGCAGCTTAACATTTCTTTACCAAGTCGGGGCTCCCTCAAAAAGTAGACTTTCCCCTGATGCCTTTGTTTCCTAATCCTGGATCCACGGGCGGCGATCACCTTGGTTGTTTCGCGCGTTTCCTTCTAGTGGGCCCGCCAAAACAGTAAAAAACTCGGTTTCTAGGCCGGGCGAGTGCAGGAGCCAACTGTTTCGGCAGAATTGCCCAGTCTGAAGCAAAGATATACCAAGTGTTGTGGCAACTTAGTGAACTACCCAGCGCTGACATACAGGTACAGCGTGAGCTTCTGACTTCAACGGGGATTGCGTCAACTTGGACTTGCGTCCCAGTTTCGGGCTCACATCCCCTCCATCAGCAGAAGTCCTTCCCAGACCCATAGCATTCTGATTCCTTCTGCTCTGATATTTATTGAGGCGTTTCCATCACGATAGGGATGAGTACCACAACGCCGGACAAGTCCATGTCCTAACATCTAATGGCATTTCATTCACCTGATAGTGGCAATTTGAGCAGAGTTTCGAGCTAGGGAACCCTCGGTCAATCTCTACCAACACTTTGCCTTCGCGATCTAGCTTGTAATGCAAGAAATTGACAAATATTCCCCAACCTACATCATCCATTGCTTGAGCTAGTTTGTGATTGCGAACCATGCCCTTAACGTGAAGGTTTTCGACACCGAGTTGGCAAATTTTACGCCTGTTTGACCGGATAAAATTTGCTTGGGGTGTCCATGTATCCCAACGCTGACCCAAAGGAACGTGGGACTAATCGCTCCCCCAAACCCCCTCAAAAGTTAAAGAATGTTTACAAGAACCCCAAAACCAAGTTACTGCAGCTAAACTTAGAAATTCACAGTGGGCATTGACGCACTGTCAAAGTATTTTTGGACAAGTCGTAATAGCAATCTCGCGAGGCATCAAATGAATAACATCCAAAACTATCGCCTTAAATGTACCCTCACCTTTGGCGACATTTACGGTCAAATCATTGTTTGGCTGATAGTCATCTTCCTAAGTCTAGCGTCGGCACTCGCCTTGTGGAGTAGCGCCCGCCAAATCTTCGCCTTGGCTACCGTCGGCTTGATTTTAGTGCTGTCTCTGCCCTTCTTGCTGTTTGCTTTCGTTACAACTCTGCTAAATAACATTGAAGTGCTTGCTGTAGAACCCGGTACGGAACCTCAACCTTCTGCAACGGGAAATCAGTCGCTTCAGAACCCTGCCGAAAGCGCCGGCTAGTCCAATTTGAGATTTTAACTTTTGATTTTCCATTCAAATCAAAAGTTAAAAAACTTCCTGCTCTTGTGGTAGGAAGTTTTTTTTTGCGTCACCATAAGTTGAGCAGAACACTCAAAATAATTCAAAAAGATGCTAGAACACGACGTAATCATTGTAGGCGGCGGTTTAGCAGGTTGCCGCGCTGCAGTAGAAATTGCCCGGACTGACCCCAGTTTAAAGGTAGCTGTCGTCGCCAAAACTCACCCGATTCGATCGCACTCCGTCGCAGCCCAAGGTGGCATGGCCTCCAGCCTCCAAAATGTCGATCCCGAAGACAGTTGGAAAGCCCACGCCTTCGACACAGTAAAAGGTTCAGACTATTTAGCCGACCAAGACGCGGTAGAAATCCTCACCCGCGAAGCACCCGGTGTAGTCATAGATTTAGAACACATGGGAGTCCTCTTCTCCCGCCTCCCAGACGGCAGAATTGCCCAGCGCGCTTTCGGCGGACATTCCCACCGCCGCACCTGCTACGCCGCCGACAAAACAGGTCACGCCATCCTCCACGAATTAGTCAACAATCTGCGCCGCTGCGGAGTTCACATCTATCAGGAGTGGTATGTCACGCGCCTGATTTTGGAAGAAGGCCAAGCCAAGGGCGTAGTTATGTACCGCCTTCTAGACGGTCAAATTGAGGTTGTCCGTGCTAAGGCGGTGATGTTTGCCACGGGCGGTTACGGCCGAGTTTACAATACCACGTCGAACGATTACGCCTCGACGGGAGACGGTTTGGCAATGACGGCTTTAGCTGGATTGCCGCTGGAAGATATGGAATTCGTGCAGTTTCACCCGACTGGTTTGTATCCCGTGGGAGTGCTGATTTCCGAGGCTGTGCGGGGCGAAGGCGCTTATTTGATTAATTCAGAGGGCGATCGATTTATGGCCAATTATGCGCCGTCGCGGATGGAATTAGCGCCCAGAGATATCACTTCGCGGTCAATTTCCCTAGAAATTCGCGCCGGCCGAGGAATTAATGTTGATGGTAGTGCCGGCGGCCCCTTTATCTATATGGATTTGCGGCACATGGGACGCGAAAAAATTATGAGCAAAATTCCTTTTGCTTGGGAAGAAGCCCACCGTTTGTTAGGAATTGATGCCGTAAATCAGCCGATGCCCGTCCGCCCTACCGTTCACTATTCAATGGGGGGAATTCCTACTAATGTTAGCGGGCAAGTTCGCAGCAGTCCTGAGGGTTTGGTAGACGGTTTCTTTGCAGCGGGCGAAGCAGCTTGCGTGTCTGTTCACGGCGCCAACCGTTTGGGCAGCAATTCGCTTTTAGAATGCGTTGTTTACGGCAAAGTTACTGGCGCAACCATAGCACAATTCGTACAAAACCGCAAGTTACCATCTGTGGATGAACAGCGTTATGTTACGGAAGCAAAAGAGCAAATTCAGGCACTTTTAGAACGTCCGGGAAAATACCGCATCAATCAAATCCGGCAGCAGTATCAAGATACTATGACTGAGTATTGTGGTGTATTTCGTAGCGCCGAATTGATGCAGGAAGGTTTAAAGAAATTGGAGGATTTAGAGCGACAATATGAGGAGGTTTACTTAGACGATAAAGGCAAGTTGTGGAATACGGAAATTGTGGAAGCTTTGGAGTTGCGGAGTTTGATAATTGTCGGGAAAATGATTTTAACTTCTGCTTTGAACCGTCAGGAAAGTCGAGGAGCTCATTCGCGGGAAGATTTTACTGAGCGCGATGACAGCAATTTCTTGAAGCATACAATGGCCTATTATTCGCCGGCGGGGATTGATTTGGCTTATATGCCCGTGGCGATTACGATGTTTGAGCCGCAGGAGAGGAAGTATTAATTTGTAGGGTGGGCAGTGCCAGCCCTGTTAAGGTTGTGAAGAAATCCCTCAAACGCTTGAAATTGGGTAGCGGGCGATCGTTAAATCTGATTCTTTTAAAAGGCGATCGGTAATAAACCAGGTTTATTGCCGATCGCCACCGCCTAGAATGACGCAAATCATTCGTTAGCGCAGCCCTCGAAGAGGAGCGCACCTTGACAGGGCCCGCTGGCAATGCGTACCTTACCAATTGAGAGGAAATTCGGCAATCTTTAGTCTCTTCTACCACTTTTAGTTATCTTGCGCTATAATTATGTCAGATACGACATATTTGTAAACTTTATGACTAGACTACTTAATTTATGGAATCCCAAGGCGAGAACAAAGATGTTGTTTGGCTCATCAGAGGCTCCGTAAAAACTCCCCCTTTTTCCGCCTCAGCGCGAATTGAGGCAGGGATTTTATTAAGGATGTTACAAAATGGAGAAATTTTAGCCATGCCTGTCTCTCGGCCTATGCCAAGCATCAGCCCTCACTGCCACGAATTGCGGATCGATGATAGTGAAGCCGGTAAACAGTGGCGAATTATTTACCGGATTGACTCAGATGCTATTGTCATTGCAGAGGTGTTTCAAAAAACAACCCAGAAAACGCCTAAGCGCGCGATCGAAAACAGTCAAAAACGACTGAGATTGTACGATCGAAGCTCAGGAGAAACCTAGTTATTTCAGGACTTCCTTTAGGGTGGGCATTGCCCACCTTACAAATTGAGAGACAATTCACAATTCACAATCCTTGCTCTGTGCAATTCATATAATTAAAAGAGGTAATATTTACAATGGATGCCATTAAACGTCAACGTTTAGAAGCAGCAGGTTGGCGGGTGGGAGATGCCGCAGACTTTCTAGAACTTTCAGCCGAAGAAATTGCTTTTATTGAGATGAAGCTGTCTCTAATTAAACGCTTGAAGCAGCTTCGCATTAGTCAAAATCTTTCTCAAGAAAGTTTGGCTAAGAAAATTAAATCTAGTCAGTCACGGGTAGCTAAAATAGAAGCTGGCGATCCGTCTGTTTCTCTTGATTTGATGGTAAGGACAATGCTAGCGCTGGGAGCAACTCGCGAGGATGTGGCACTCGCTATTACTTCTTCCAAAAGCTGAGAAGCAGACAGTTTAAATTTGAGAATCTTCGAGAATTTGAAGTTAACTTTCTCCCGATAAAACTATCTCAGCCGTGATAATTGTGGCTAACTTCCTCCACAGATAAACTTAACGCCTCCGCCACTTGTTCGACACTCAAACCCATTCCCAACAATCGGGGAATAGCATCCCTTCTTGGGCAGTTCGCACCTTACTAATTGACAACTACAGGTTCGCCAAGCATAGATATGCTTAACCATATTTTGCTAGCTGTCAAAGCCGAACGTTTTTCAAACAGTCCTGGACGGCACTCGGACAAAAGAAACCGGGTTTTTTACCTTGGGTGCGGGCTGCAACGAAGTATTTTTGTAAAAAAACCCGGTTTCTGGGTCCCATGCGTCCAGGACTATCAGAAATAAAAATTGCAACCAATACCAGAGGTAAGCAAAAGCACCTCCTTGGGACGGAAATCCGCCGCCAGAAGATTATTCTTATCAACACGATGGACAACCTATCTGGTGGTCAGAAGAGTAAACACAATCTACTGAATTTGCTGTTTATTCAACTCTGGGAGATGACTGCAAACTTGGCAGTGTTATACTGCTTTTATCGGGTATCATACAGTTAAATATAATATATGAGTAAAACGACACAGACATCTCAATTCCAGCAAGCTCTTGAAGCTGTAGAAGTTTTATCATTAGAAGATCAAGCCATGCTTCTAGATATTCTTCAGAATCGTCTGCGACAACAGCGACGAAATGAATTACTCAAGGAAGTGGCAGAAGTTCGTCAAGAGTATGCTGAGGGCAATGTTAAATTTGGGTCAGTAGCCGATTTTATGGCGGAGTTGGATGATTGATGAAAATTGGTTGGACTCCCAAATCTATTCGTACTTTCAAAAAGTTAGTTCGTAAAAATCCTCAGCTTCGCCTTTTAATTGAAGCTACGCTTGAACTTTTGTCTGAAGACTGCTTTAACCCTAGCTTGCGAACTCACAAACTGACAGGAGATTTATCGGGTATCTGGTCCTGTTCAATAGATTATGATTATCGGATTTTATTTGAGTTTGTGACCCATCCAGAAGATGAGGAGGAAGCTATTTTATTGCTCAAAATGGGTTCTCATGATGAAGTCTATTAAGACCTATCGCCCTTTTCCCCAATTCTCTCTCACTATCTCACTCTCCAGCATTCTGCCTAACTTCCTCCACAGATAAACTTAACGCCTCTGCCACCTGTTCGGCACTCAATCCCATTCCCAACAAGCGGGGAATTGCATCCCTTATTGCCTGAAATCCAGCTTTTCGTGCCTGCTCTGCACTATCGTCTCGCTGTCGCAGTTCATTGGTGCGCGCTTTCCGGAGAGTGTAAGTATCAACCAGTCTAGTGACGAAAACGTTAAGCTCTTCGGGATTCCAAGGCTTAGCAATGTAATGGCATAGTTTGCCAGCCTCAATAGCTTGAAAGAAATCTTCCCTATAACTAATTAATATAATTTGGCTCGTATCGGGGTACTGTACCGCCGTCAGACGGAGGAACTCAGTCACGCTCATTTTGGGCGTCGGCTCATCGCAGATAATGACGGCAAATTCTCCTTCCCTTGCCAAGATTTCTAGGGCGGCGGGACCTGATTCTGCCCTGAATACTTGATATTTGCGACGGAACTGGCGGTAAAGCAAGTCAAGACCACTGACCGTTCCATCCTCAACGATCAGCATTTTTAGGCGAGGATTTGGTAGGTGGGGAAATTTATCCGACATAGCTATGGCCCTCTTTGTGTGGATGTGTTTCCACTATTTGTGATTTATTATTTGCACCAGTGCCGTTTGCGCAAGCAGCTAGCCATTTGATAAGCTAAAGGCGTAATGTCGCTCAACATCGGTTTCCCTGAAAAAGTTTATTGATAGCGATCGCCCTTTTCCCCAATTCTCTCTCACTATCTCACTCTCCAGCATTATCCCTAACTTCCTCCACGGATAAACTTAACGCCTCCGCCACTTGTTCGGCACTCAAACCCATTCCCAACAACCGGGGAATTGCATCCCTTCTTGCCTGAAATTCAGCTTGTCGTGCTTGTTCTGCACTCTCGGCCCTTTCCCGTTGTTGTTCCCCTCGCAATCTCTCCAATTCGGCCCTTTCATCGCCAATCAACAGCAAATTACCTTCCTCGTCCCACCACCGCAGCCAAAGCATGGTTTGATTTTGATAACTGCCTTGCCAAAGTCCCAATTCTACGCCTAAAGGTGCAATGGGAAAATGACCGCGCTGATTCAGTTCTAACAGTTGATAATATCCGTCAATCAACCGATAAACTTCTAATCTGCCATTATTAACTTGGTAGATGCCGTAATAGGGAATTCGCATCACCCGCTCGTAAACCCAAAACTTTCCAGGTTTAGTGACTACCCCTTGATCGGTGCGAGATAAAGGAGTACGATCGCGCTCTTCATCTCCGTTCCCGCTAGCAAATTCCAAAGCAATTAACGGTGCTATGTGTTCCCGCCACAGCACGTAGGAACGCCGAATTTGACCGTCAATGTTAGGAGGTACATTCGGAACGTAAAACCAATCAGGAGCTTCTGCACCTTGTTCTGCAGGTTCAGTTTCTCGCCAGTAAATGCCGCAGTCTTGACCGATCGCATATTGTCCGTCTGGATGCCGCTGCTGCAAAATCTGGCCGATCGAATCTGTTAAAATTAAACTTTGCGGGTGCTCCTGAAAGTTTTTCACAAAAGTACCGTCTGACTCTGGTAATTGAGTGTGGTCTGGAAAAGCAGGAGGTAGAACAACGCGGTTAACGCTAGCAGTCATAATTCCCTCCGAGGTCTTACCTAATTGGTAATTAGTAATTGGTAGTCGGTAACAGGACGCTTGGCCCGAGGGCTTAGAAACCCGGTTTCGACCTGTATCTGTCGTCTCTCAACCCACATTTATTGTAGAAACCGGGTTTCTTTTCCTAAGTCCTGCGTAATTAGGAAGAAAGCGAGTAGTTTTGAGTTTAAAGTATTAAGTTTTTAACTTAATACTTTTTCACTGACTACTCAAAACTCTTTTACTTAAAACTTTCCTTAAGGTTTGGGTAGCGCACCTTCAGGACTAGGAGAAGCAGCCGGTTCGGGAGTCGCCGCAGCTGCAGGAGAAGGCGAAGGAGTGCCACTAGCTAACTGATTAATTTGGTCTTTATAGTTAGGAGGAGCCAACTCAGTAGCTCGATCGAACAGCGTTTTTGCCTCATCTGTTTTTCCCTGTTCCTTCAGCACGATCGCCTTTCCTAAAGTCGGGCGAAAATCTTTGGGATTAGCCTTAGCAGATTCGTCGTAAATGGCGATCGCCTCCTCAAACCGCTTCTGCACAGCATAAACCTGTCCCAAAATCAACTGCACCGAAGTTACATCAACACTTTCCGGTTTCGCCTGATTTGCAGCCGGAGCAGCCTTCAGCGTATCTTGCAGGAGTCCGATCGCAGCTTCGGGCCGCTGTTGCACCAGCAGCAAATTCACCAACCCCTGCAAAGCCTTAATTTCCCCAGGTCTAGACACTAAAATTGACCTGTAAGCCCCAGCAGCCCCTTCGCGATCGCCCGTGCGTTCCTTAGCCTGAGCCAGCAAAATCCCGTATTCAGTAGTCTCAGGATTCAGCGAAGCCAACTTTTCCAAAGGAGCGATCGCATCCTTAATGTCCCCCACTCCTTGTCCGATCAACTCCAGCCGCACCTGCAACAATCCCCGCAGAGCCGTTACATTGTCAGGTTCCCGCTGCAAAACCAATTCGTACCCCCTCGCCTGAGCTTGCAGCAACTCTGATTGCTTGTCCCCAGACTGCGCCGTTTGAGTAGGCGTTGGAGTTGACCGACTTTGCGCTTGGCTGGCCTTGAGAATACTGTCCAAAATTGGCACAAGAGAAAATCCCAAAAAAGCGATGAGCGACAGCACCACCACCACAGTAATCAACCCACGACGCTTGTTTGCTTTTTCCATAATTCAACTATCCCAGCTTAAAATCTACTATTTTCTAAGAATTAAGGCATCACCAGGCGGCATCTGCCATGAGAGCTCGATCGGTGCAACCGTAAACGTTTTTAACTTCAAAGTCCCAACGGACAAAGCAGCCTTTTACTTGCAGCTAATATGGTAACAGACCCACAACTCCATGCTAGCTAAACAATTTTGGACACTCGGACCTGCAGCCCCAAGGACTGCGGTGTCTGTCCAATTTAGTCTGGTCAAGCTAAAAATTACCAAAAATATGGCGGATCAGCCCGTTAGGTAATTGGATTAAGTAAAATAGGCAAGCTGAATATCCTAAATGCTATTAGCCAGCAACTCCAACGATCGCGCGATCGCAGGAAAAGATCGGTCAGCAACTGCCAAAGTCCTTGCGAGCAAGGATTTTAGCAGTCAGCGAACCGATCTGCACTCGTAGCGTTGAAAGTTGGCGTTGACGGGTCACAACCAGACCTCCGGGCGCCAGCCCCAAGTCAGGTGCTAGTAGTTTTTAAAGCAGTTTCTTCAGTTTATTCCTAATTTCCCTTAAGGGATGTGTCTCCGCTGCAAGGAGTTTTTATGAACCCCTCTCCCAACCGGTCTTCCAAATCGTCCAAATCTACTTCAACTCGCAAGGCTCAGCCCAGCGAACCGGCCGTCAATCCGCCTAAAGATACAGATTCCATTCCTGAGACACCAGACGAAAGTTCGGTGCCTTCGGCGTTGGCTGCACCTGTTGACGAAAATCAACCGCCAACGCCAACAGACGCCCCAGCGTCCAAGGATAAGCTGCAACGACCGCGCTACAGTTCTGCCCTCGACAAGGACAAAACAAAGCCACAAGACCAGCCCAGCAATGCTCCTGCACCCCCGGCCCCTGCAGCGCCTTCGACACCTGTCAGCGATCCGACAGCGCAAGCAGTCGCACCGCCGGCAAACGCCGAGCCTGCTGCTAACGAAAGTCCGGCCGCTGAGGACATACCCTCGGTCATGCGCCAACATCCGATTCCCCCGCCCAGCGAACCCAGACAGTACCGAGCTGTTGGTTTGGTGCGGGGCCGCTACACGCAATCAGAAGAGCAATTCACCCGGGGTATGCTGATAGCTGCCGACGGAACTGCCATCGACGCAGTTTTGCTGGGTAGAGTCATGAGTTTAGTCAAAAATCACCTGGATCTGGAACAAGAACACCTGTGGGTGGTCTATCCCCGCACCAGGCAAGAAGACGGCAACTTGCACGCCCAGATTATGGGAGTTTGGGAGCCGGAAACGCTCAAGAAACCTCCCGAACCGTCCTCTGATGAGGAAAATCAGGAAGCAGCGGAGATTGAGGCTAGTGGCGAAGCATCGACCGCATCTTTGCCGCCCTCGGAACCTGATGTTGAAGATGGCTATTTTTCGATTAGAGGTGAGGTGATTTATCAATCCCAAGACGAAGAAAAGTATGTCATCGTCAAAATCAAGCAAGCTCCCCGCAAGAATGACGACAAGATGAAGTTTTTTAAACTGAAACTCAAGGGAGATTTAGCAACAAAAGCGATCGGGTTTTTTTGGGATTTCCACGTCAAATTGAAAGCTGACAGTCTGATGATTGAGCAGGCAAATAATATTGGTGCCCTGCCGATTAAAAAGCGGAAATTCCCCCCGGGCAGCAAGCCGCCCGGTGGCTTCAAAGGAGGAGGGAAGCGTCCGTTTACTCCTAAGCCCAGCGGTGACGGTGCTCCTGTAGGGCGTCCTAACATCAAGTCCGCAGCCGCAGCAGCACCGCGTGTGCCGAAGGAACCTCTTCCTAAGCCGGTTAAGAAGCCTAAGCCGATCGAGGAATAAAAAATAGTGAAAGTAAAAATGCAAGATTAAAGGTTAAAAAAACTTTTAATCTTGCATTTTTACTTTAGCGGCTTAGGGTACTTCTGTACATGAGCGAGTAGGCTCTGCGCTACCACCTCGCCAATTTGGACAGGAACAGCGTTTCCGATTAAACGACCCAGTTTGCTGAAACAGACACGCTCGCCAGGAGCTAAGAAGCGGTAGTTTTCGGGAAAAGTCTGAAGGATAGCGGCCTCTCTCAGAGAGATTGCACGATCCTGTTCCGGATGTCCGAACCGACCATTTCCGTAGCCGAAGCATTGGGTTGTGATGGTTGGAGCCGGGGCGTCCCACTTCATACGACCATACACGCTAGCATAAGTTTGTCCGGATTTCTTGCGATGACATGGTGCCAGCAGTGAATCATCCCAGTCATGCCATGTGCCTCCGGGTTTTGAGGCTCTGATTCGGCGGAGGTTCAGGTCACTTAGTGAGGATGCGGTATGAAGTGCGTCATTTGGATCGGAGCATCCGGCTGCTAAGGCGGGTAGATGGGAAATGGCCTCACGCACAGTTGTGCACGATCGTCTAGAAAAGATTGGAGGTACTAATTCTACTGGCCCGAATCGGGACGCTAGCAGCACAAGCCGTTTACGAGTCTGTGGAACTCCATATTGAACACAATCTACAATACTGCAACTGGTCGCATAGCCTTCGAGGTCCTTCAAAAAATCCTTGAAAACTTCATGCTCTAAAAGCTGTGGCACATTCTCCATCGTTACGAAGTCGGGTTGAGTCTCCCGTACCAACCGACCGAAGTCGGATACGAGAACCCACTTAGTGTCCTGGCGTTCCTGGCGTCCCTTACGGCTGTAAGTCGAGAATGGTTGGCAGGGCGCACAGCCGGCCAGCAAACGCAATGTCCCATCGCCAAAAATATCTGCAAGTTGGGAACCAGATAGATCACTGACATCCTGCTGGACGAAAAGGGCGTCGTTGTTGCTCTGGTATGGGAAGCGACATTGTGGCTCGATGTCGATGCCCGCAACTACCTGAATACCTCCTCGGATCAGTCCATGCGTAAGACCGCCCAAACCGCAAAACAGATCGATGCAGCTAATGGCTGTACTTTTGCGATCGATCTGAGGCTCTTTGCCACTGTGAGCGCCGACCATAGTCTCATCTGGATTCATGCCTTGGCTCATCTAGGTCGGTTCTCCGGCATTAGGAACTCATGTGCATCTATGGATAACTTGAAGCAATCTACAACCTCTCTCAGATACAATGCTGTTCGTTCAGTGAGGTCACGGAGTTCGCTAACAGTAATACCCTCGCTACTCTCTGCAAATGACATACTACCGTGCGCCAAATCGTTCCGAAGGTCTTTGATAAACGCAAGCGCACCTCGACCATTTCGGAATGGTCGTTTGATACTCTTGTAGACGTCGGAGCTGATGTGCAACGATAAGCCCAAACGTTTGCTGATGGTCTCAATCCCATTATCGTCCCAACTACCACCCCCACCCTTTTCAACTTTAAAAGTCGATATCGGGAGCGCTTGCACTAGGTGATCGCAGAGGTTCAATGCAGATTCCAGGCGATTCTCGTAGTTGAGATCAGTATGGGTGCGTGCGGTGCATCGCACCCACTCGCGGCGCAACTCAATGGACAACTCATTGGGCAGCGAGCTGTTATTAACCACTGCCTTAGATACGGCATCTACGCACCGAGTAATAGTTGACTCGACAAGATTGTAGAGCTGTAAGTAAACACTCGAATAGAGGATTTTCTGCTGTTGCGGAGTGATCGTAGCTTCCCCGATTTGTGGAGGTCCTCCCTGCACTTGTTCCTGTATGGACTCAAGCAGGTCAAGGTAAGTTTCAATTTCCTGTAAACGCTCTTCAAAAGCTTGGCTCAAATCCTCCATCCTCAATCTCCAAGTAAACGATCGCGAACGAAATGTATACGAGCCTTGAGTCTGCCTATTGCGTTCGCACCGTCGGCGCCGGTCACTTTTGTAAAGTCCCTGCTGTTCAACCATTCTTCAACTTCGATCGATTGGTTAGCTATCTCAGGCCGTTGCTGAAGTGCCAGATAGCTTCCAATGGCTATAGCTTCAAAACGCGATCGGGGTGTCGCCTTACCTTTAGGTGTTTTGCCGAAGCCCGACGGGAAGTTGCGCGATACAAAGTTTATCATGTCCATGAAGCGTTGCCGATAGGACTCAATGTCCGCTGGGTTATCTTTAAAGCGATCGTTCATCTTCTTCGTGTAGGTGAAAAGAAATGCCGACACTCTGTCTTTGTATCCCTCGAGCCCATCGCCGTATGCAAAGAATCGTGTAACGAGCTCTTCCCTCTCGCGCTCCAATAACAGCTTCTGCGATAGCGGCGCAAGTTTGACAAAGGTCGGCTCTTTGGCGAGTGATATCACAAGGTCGAGGAAAGCACCTCCTAACGCACCTCGACGCACCTCAGCCTTGTTCGCGACCTTGCTTCCTGTGTTAATTCGATCAAAAAGATCAAATCGTGCTTGCTCATCGGCGTGCTCATTGAGCACGATTCCTCTAATGGAACGGTTCTTGATTTTTCGTTGCCGAGATTCGGGGAGATCTTTGAATCGAAATCCGGTCAGTAGCGACAATTCTGCCAAGTCACCTAGGGGAAAGTCCCCAAGAACGAACTCCTCAATCGTTCTAAGGCGCTGTGAACCATCAACAATTTCAAGCTTACCTGTTGACGGGCTTTCCCAAAAGAAGAGGAAAGGGATCGGAAGCCCCATCAATACCGACTCAATGAACCGGGATTTGCGCTCTGGTTCCCATGTGAACTCGCGCTGGTAGGCCGGAATCTCGAAATCTCCATTCTGCATCTTTTGGGCCAGAAGCTCAATGGAATATTCCGTCAGATAGAACTCAATTCTCTTTGTGTGTTCAAAAATCTGTACCTCAGCAGCAGCAACCTCCTCATCAGTGAACTTAGACTGGTTCTCGTCGATCATCTTTGAATATCCTCTCGTGGTTGATTCAAGTTATAATTCGTGACTTTAGTCTAGGGACTGTCTATTCGAGCCTCACTTGAGCGCCCCACAAATCTTGCGGGAGAAATACTCTGTCCGTGGGTAGGGGAGCAACTGGCGCCGTGAGGGTAAATAGACCCGCTTCAATTTGCTGCTTCAATTCCAATGCTATTTGCCGGGAGAGAAACATACTCGCAAGGGGGGCGGCCCGCACTGGTTTGCCCTCGATGAGGATGCGACCCGTCTTTAATTGAGCGTAACTAACTAAACCGAAGGTGGGACGAACGCGCCGGGGGATAGAGAAATCTACCACCGGCGCTACTATTTTTTTGTCTGATACTGCACAGTTGGCGACGACTGTTTCGTTTAAGACGGGAAAGGGGATGCCGACTCCCAGCATCAGGGATGGGCCGTAGTTTTTGAAGTAGCAGCCGCGCACCCATTTCGAGTTCATCTGTTTCGCGTCGCCGATGAGTGCAAGGGTGGCGGCCGGGCCGATGGGGGTGCGGTTGGGCTGGCGTTTTTGCAGCGGGAAGTGCTGGGTTCCTTCCCAGGTGATGTAGCCGGTGGCGCCTCCTAGGAAGATGCGGGTGCCGATGCCGATGATTTGGAGGTCGGGGTCGTTGAGCAGGGGAGACATGGCTCCAAGGTTCGAGTAGACGGCGTTGCCGAGGTTTGGTTGCAGGGGGCCGAGGTAGGTGAACAGCGGGCGATCGCCTCCATTGACGCCAACAATAAAGTTTTGATATGCGTTCCGGGGATTGAATAAATAAAACTGGTTGATTGTATCGCGGGTAATCGTGGTTTCAAAGGAGGCGCGGGGGTAGCAGTCTGTTACTTGCCCCAAGGCTCGCAACTGCACGGGTTTGCCGGCTATTAAGTCTTCGATGACGTGTCCGCCGCCCCGTTCGCGGGATTCTTCGCCGTCTTCGGCTACTTGGGTGGCTCCCAGGTACAGGTCTACTGCCCCGAAGCCGGAGTAGGCTAAAACGCCGTCCAGCCAGCACTGGCGGATTTTTATCGGCGGGTCGGTATGGCCGAGGTTGATGATTGCACCGGAGGATTCCATCGGCTCGAAGGTGCCGGTGGTAATCACATCGACTTCTTTGGCTGCTTGGGTAATGCTGGTTTCTTGAACTCTAGTTTTGAGTTCTTCGATTGTCCAGACTGTGGCTTTGCCCTGGCTGATTTTATCGTTGATTTCGTCGATCGATCTCATATATTTTAGATTTTAGATTTTGGATTTTAGATTTTGAATTGATTGATTTTGGAGTGATTTTGATTTGGGATTGATTTTGGATTGATGAAATGTCGATCGAGCGAATGCAGTTTTGGCGATCGACATCGGTTTGAGAACCCCGCAAAATGTTATAACAGAGAGCGGGATTATATTATAAATAAAATAAGGAGCGCTCGCCATGACTCAAGCGATATTAAAACCAGTCACGTTTGATGAATTTATTGACTGGTATCCTGAAAATTCTGAAAACCGTTACGAACTGCACAATGGAGCTATTGTTCAGATGCCTAAAGCAACCGGAGAACATTCAGAAGTAGCGGGCTTCCTCTGCCTGAAGCTAGGGATTGAAATCGAGAGGCTAGGCTTGCCCTACTTCGTCCCCAAAGAATGCGTGGTCAAAGCTGATAACGAGCTATCTGGTTACGAACCGGATGCGATCGTTTTGGACAGGCAAGGGACGGACAGCGAACCGAGATGGAAAAAGGAATCTATCATTACAATGGGGAGTTCTGTCCGGCTAATTGTCGAAGTTGTCAGTACCAATTGGCGCGATGATTACGGCTACAAATTGGTTGACTACGAAGCTTTGGGCATTTCTGAATACTGGATTGCGGACTATTTGGGACTTGGCGGGCGACGCTATATTGGCAATCCTAAACAACCTACTTTTTCTGTTTACCAGTTGATTGACGGTGAGTATCAAGTCAGTCAGTTTCGGGGTAGTGATAGGGTTGTATCACCCACATTTGGGCAGTTGAATTTGAGTGTTCAACAAATTTTTAGCGCCGGCAGAGATACGGTAGAAAATGCGAGGCTTGAAGATAGTTAGTTGAGGGTGTTCGTACCACAAATTTCCTAAGTTTGTAGTGAATACTGGTGTCCTATAACTGGGAATGAATAAGAACTGAAGTCATTACAAACCTTAACTATTGATTTTCAGGAGCGTCATTTTCTACATGATCTGGGATGTCGGGTTTGTGTTCTGGCAACTTTTCGGCTCGGCTTTCGGCGACTTCTATAGATTCATATTCTTCATGGAGGGCAGAATCGATTGCTGCTAAGGTTTTAGGGCTGGCACTCCACTGGTTTAGAATATCTTTAATTAGGGCTTCCCTAATCCAAACTTGAGCTACAACGGTGAGGGGGAGAGCTAGCAGTAAGCCTAAAAATCCAAAGAAGGTGGCGAAGAATACTTGAGCTATTAATGTTACTGCTGGTAGTAGTGCTACTTGCTGCGCCATAACGTAAGGGGTGAGGAGGTTGCTTTCAAATTGTTGAATTAGAAAGTAGAGGATGAGTACAAAACCGGCTTTTAAGGGAGAGTCTAAAAGTGCGATCGTCACTGGAGGGATGACGCTCAAACCTGGTCCGATATTGGGTATTAAGTTCAGCAAACCAGCTAAAACAGCGTGGGCTAGAGCTAAGGGAACTTGCAATACTGACAAACCAATTAGGCTAAGAAAAGTGATGACGCTCATGCTAATTAAAGCACCGATTACCCATCGACCGAGGGCTATTTCGCATTCATCTAAGATCCCCTCGATTCGCCGCCGATAAAAAGAGGGAAATAGTTGGATAAATGCTTTGCGGTAAGATAAAGGTTCTGCTAATGTCATCAATGTCAAAACTATGACTAGCAAAAAGCTGAGAATAACGCCTAAGGTGTTGCCTACAAAGGCTCCTGCACCGCCGACGAGTTGATTGAATAGGGGTTGCAGTTGTTGGATAATGTCGTTAATATCAAGATTCGGTAGTCGCTGACCTATTTGTCCAGAAAAGCGAGCTTCAATCTGATCGATCCACTCATTTAATTTTGCTATTCCTTGAGGGGCTCTTTGGGTAAGTTGTTGAAACTGTTGGGCAAAGGGTGGTACAATGATTAGGAATAATCCTACGAAGATGAGGACTAGGAAGCTAACTGATAAGAGTACGGCGATCGATCTTTTGAGTCCGAATTTTTGCAAGTAGCGTGCTAGTCTGTTTAAGGCTGTGGCTAAGACGACGGCGGCAAAGAGCAGGAGTAGGGCCTGCCTGATTTGCCACAGGATGTAACAAGATGCGATGAGGGCTAATAAGCCCATCCACTGTCCTAACTTCATTAGATTTTAGATTTGAGATTTTAGATTGAGGAATAGGGTATTGGGAATTGCTGCTTGCTAATTGCTCTGCAGCGCAGAAGCGATGAATCGCATCCCTACAAGATACCTTAGATGCGCGCGATCGCATCTTTAATCAGATACCCCTACTGGGACATCAGCATAAGCAGCCTCCTCAATTCCCTTTTGCGAACACCTGCTGCGCTGTCAGCTTCAATTCTGGGAAAGTTGGGGACTCAATAGCATCGCCCCCTCTGAACAGTTTGACTTGGTATTCGCCGTCAATTAGTTGGTAAACCGAAAAAGTGGGTTGTTTGGGGTTGCCAATAAACCGTCTGCCTCCCAATCCTAGATAGTCTATAATCCAATATTCTTGAATACCCATTGACTCATAGGCCTCAAGCTTTAGGGCATAATCATCACCCCAATTAGTGCTAGTTACCACGACGATTAGGGGGACTGATGAACCCATTGTGATAATTGATGATTTCTCCCATCGCGGCTCGTTTCCAATGGTTTGTTCGTTAAGTACAATGATATCTGGCTCGTATCCTGATTCCTCGCGCATGGGTTTGATGACGCATTCTTTGGGGATGAAGTAGGGTAGGTTTAAGCGTTCAATTTCGAGAAATAACCAGCCGCTGGTAAAACCGGTCACTTTAGAATGTTTACCTGTTGCTTTTGGCATCTCAACAATTTCTCCATTGTGCAGTTCGTAGTGGTGTTCTGAGTTTTCAGGATACCAGTCAATGAATTGATCGAATGTTACTAATTCAGGTATGATTTGAATCATGGTGAGTGCCTCAACTTTGGTTTTGATAAGCTGTACGGGGCCGGAATTGATAGGGGAGATTAACTTGTTGTTAGTATCCTTTTCACATTAAAAGTGTTGGCAGTCTTCTGGAGAGATATTTTATTAATCGGAAAATTTAAATTTAATCTATAATATTAAAACAATTATTTAAGTCTTTCTAGAACAATTTGTTGATAAAAACCCTCTAAAGCAGTCACGCAAACTTTATCGTCAAACAGAGCATCTTGTCGCTGACTCATGCGTTGTGCAATGTCTCGCCGCCACTGTGAGTCTAGACCTAACTTGACAGCAATGTGAATATATTCCTCTTCATTTTGTGCAATTGTGTCTGTTACTCCCAGCATTTTTAGAAAGCTATAAGCGTGAAGTCCCCGCATAAATTCTCCCGGACAGGTGACTATGGGTAAATTGCAAGCGATCGCCTCTAAAGATGTATTCCCCCCCGACCAAGTGAAAGTATCTAAGAAAACATCGGAAAGAAAGTTAATTGCTATGTAATCTTGTCGAGTTAGAATCCTTCGGAATAGACAGTAATCTTCGCTATCGAGATTAACAGCAGCAAAAGCAAACTTTAGCCGTTCCCGCAGCAGTTCGCCGCGAGGAAAGATAAACTGAGCTTGCGGAACGCGGCGGGCAATTTCTGCTAAAACGAAATCATATTGCGGTAAGTATTTGAAAGGGGCTTGGCAGCATAAATAAATTACTGCATCTTCTCTGAGGTCAAAATCTAAGCGACTGTGGTTTAATTTACCGACGGTTGGTTTTGGGTAGGCAACGCCAATATTCGGCAACTTAATTAAGGTTTCTGAGTAGTGCAGTTGTGCATTTTCCGGTTCCATCAATTCACTAGAAATAAAATAATCAATCGTCGGTAAACCCGACGTGACAGGATGTCCCCACGCCGAACATTGCACGGGGGCAAGGCGCAAAGCTGCTATTTGTATAGTTGGTGCGTCCATGCCAATTTCTGGGAAGACAAGAATATGCAATTTATCATCAATAATTTGTTGGCATACGCCTTCTAGGTTGTGAGGAATGTGGCGAAATCGATCGCTGTATTGGCGAAATTGTTCTGTAATTGGATCGGGATCGTTCCCCGTATAGTAACAGTAAATTTCAAATTGTTGGTGGTTGCAATAACGCAGCCAGCCAGTTAACCATAAAGTGCCGCTGTAAGAATGCAAATAACTAGAAATATAACCGACTCTAATTTTGCCATTTTCCAGCAGTGGAGGCATTGATTGCGGTTGCACCCACTGCGAATAGTTGGCGACCATAACTTGATGCACTAAATTAGCATACTTTGATTGCGATTCCACAACATTGTAAGCCTGATATGCTAGGTAAAAATTAGTGAAACTACTAAAACCCCGGAAAGCATTTATTTTGTCTTCTGGAGTTTTTATGGATGTTTGCTGAATTAATTTTTCTAATTCTAGGACAAATCTTTCCCTGTAAAATTGTATTTCATCTGATGTATTATAAACAATCGGCAATGTTAAGTGTTTAAATAGTTGAAAAACATATTCCTTGGGCAGTATTTCCGTTGCTCTTTCTGCACTTGATATAGCTAACTTAGTGCGTCCGTTCTGCTGGTAAATTTTGACTATTTCAAAGTGCAGTTTTCCTGCTGTAGGGTAATGGCGGATGCCTTCCTCAAGGCTCGCGATCGCTTCTTCGATTCTGTTGAGGTTTCTTAAACACTCGCTTAAGTTACCATACAGTTCTATATCTCCTGTCTGGGATACTAAAAACCTTTGATAGTGCTTAATGGCTGCTTCGTATCTTCCTTGACGGTAGAGTTTGTTGCCAATTTCTATCAATATTAATGCTTGGGAGTCAAGGGTGATATCGCTAAGTTGTTCCTGTTCCAGTAATGGAATTTGTGCGGTTCCAGATTCGGCTATTGCTTGGTGATTTTCCGCATTCAGCTTAATTCGATATTGAATCTGTGGCAAAATATCCAGCCACTGGCTGCGATTGAGGTTTTCTAATAAAATAATTTCTGGTTCTCCGTTAATATCTAAATCTTCTTCCATCAAAAGATTCATCACAATCCCAGATACAATTAAACTTGCATCTAAATCGGATTTTTCTAAAGTTTCGCTCACATCTATTAAAAGAGTTAGGAAATCGCGCTCGGGATGACTTACCAGACTCCTAATAATTAGTTCTAACTCTAAATAAAGAGATTCTTCTGGTTGGTTCCAATCAGGAAAAATTAGCAAATTTAAGGGTTTCAGATTTAAGGTGGCTAGATCCATGTGATTGTCTGTCTCATCTATATTGCTTGGCATCGAGGGGTTTTAGTGTGAGTGTTCGATCGCCCCTAGTTTAATTTAACTCGTCTTTGGGCGATCTCGCCCTCCATCCCCTATCTTGGCTGTTGGCGCGATCGCCAGCCGAGGATGGCAGCTAGGATGATACTGGGGGTAAAGACGGCGATTAGGGCGTTGATGTCGGTAGAGGGTATGGATAAGGTGGGGCCTGCGTACTTAATGGCAAGGGAGAGGGCGGCGGAGAAGGAGAATACTTTGAGGATGGGGCTGATGTTTGTGTTCATGAAAGGGGTGGTTGGGCGATCGCTTAGGGAGGAAATGCCTTTCCATTTTATAATAGGAAGTGCCACCGAACAATTTAGCAGCATCAAGATTAATTCATAATGGAAAATCAAGAATCTGATTTAATAGACCAAATTCGCCAGCAATTTGACGATGCCCCTTATCCGAGAATTCCTCTCGAAAAATCTCCTGAGTCTGAGTATGAGTTGCTTTACCTTCATAACCTTGTAACTGCTTACTACTTTAGAAATCGGAAAGTTGTCAATACTCAAGGCAAACTGATTCTGGATGCGGGATGCGGTAGCGGCTACAAATCCTTAATTTTGGCGACAGCTAATCCGGGAGCTAAAATTGTGGGCATTGATTTATCAGAAGAATCTGTTAAGTTAGCCCGCCACCGCTTGCAATATCACGGTTTTGAGAATGCGGAATTTTATGTGATGAAAATAGAAGAATTACCCAGTTTAGGTTGGCAGTTCGACTACATTAATGCTGACGAAGTGCTTTATTTATTGCCCGACGCTGTTGTAGGATTGCAGGCGATGAAATCGGTTCTTAAACCAGACGGTATTATTAGGACTAACCTGCACAGTTCCATTGGTAGAACGGGAATGTTTCGCGCTCAAGCTGCTTTTAGAGCAATGGGATTAATGAATGGAGTACCAGGTGAGTTGGAGGTTGAAATAGTCCGGGAAACTATGGACGCGCTACAAGATGCAATATGGCTCAAAGTAGTTACTTGGAATGCCGATCGCGCGAAGGATGATCACTGGATTTTGGCCAACCATTTATTGCTGGGTGACAAAGGCTGTAGCGTGCCTGAACTGTTTGGACTTTTGAGAGCAGCCGATCTAGATTTTATCAGCATGGTGGCGTGGAGCCGCTGGGACTTGATGGATGTGTTCAAAGATCCAGATGATTTGCCTCCGTTTTTGGCGATGAGTCTGCCAGAAACTTCTGTGGAAGAGAGGCTGCATTTATTTGAACTGTTTCATCCCCTACACCGATTGTTTGATTTCTGGTGCGGCAATCCCGGCACTCAGGCTTGTGTGCCTGTTGCGGAATGGACGGAGGCTGACTGGCAGTCGGCGCGGGTGCATTTGCATCCTCAACTCAGGAATTCCCAGGCGAGGGAAGACTTGAGTAATTGCATTGCCAGCGAGACGCCGTTTGAGATTAGTCGTTATATTACTGTGGCAACTCTAGCACCCGTGGAGATCGAGAGTACGATCGCTGCTTGCTTATTACCTCTGTGGGATGGGCCGCAGTCTGCGGTGTCGCTAGTCGAGAAATGGCTGCAGAGCAGAGCAGAGCCTGCTTCTAATCTAGAACCCGCAGCCCAGGAGACGGCCTTTGATGAAGTCAAGGAACTGTTGACTAGGCTGGAAGTCTCTCTGTACGTGCTTTTGGAGCGTTAGCCACCTGACATAAAAAAAAATGGGACGAGATGATAGCAAAGCGGGGGAAACTGGGTAAGTTACATATAAGAGTTAGAAATCGAGCATTTCACCCCCTCAAGGAGAAACAAATTATGAAGACTGAATTTAAAGCCAAGTTCCTGCAACACATCAACAAAAGAAGACAGGATCAAGGTTTCACCCTGATTGAACTGCTGGTTGTTATCATCATCATCGGTATTTTGTCTGCAATCGCTTTGCCCGCGTTCCTCAACCAAGCAAACAAGGCCAAGCAATCTGAAGCTAAGCAGTATGTCAGTTCAATGAACAAGGGTCAGCAGGCTTTTTACGCAGAGAATAGCAAATTTTCGGTCGATCCCACTGGTACTGAATTGGGTCTTGGTATCAAAACTCAAACCACTAACTACTCGTATGACTTGAGCCAAGGTAATACGGGCACTGGAGGAGTTGCTAATGCTAAACCACTGGTTACTTCTCTCAAAGGATATGGGGGAAGCGTGGCTTTAGTAACAGCTGGAGAGGCAAAAACAACTACCAGCATCATCTGTCAAGAAGGAGGTTCAAATACAGGTAATGCAGGTGATTTAGCCGCAGGTGCTACTGCATGTGGTGGAACGGTCCCCGACCCTGTTACTAAGTAGTTTCTGAGTTTTATTACTCTGGCTGGTTGATAATCCTGCATCAGCGGGTAGCATATAGTGCTACCCGCTTTAAAATTTTCATAAAAATTCCTTTAAAGTTTATGATTTCTACTTCTTCATCCGTTGCCGGATGGCAGCAGCAAGCTGAAAAATATTTTTTTTCAGATAACTATTATCAAGCAGCGAAAATTTACGAAGAGGCAATTTTTCAGGAGCCTAATGTTAACTCCTACTACTGGCACTTAGGTTTGATTTTTCTCTTGCAGGGTCAAGAAAGTGAAGCTCAGACAACATGGCTCATAGGAATGGCAGATGGAGAGCCAGAAGACATAGAAAAGTGGACAAAAGAACTAATTGAGGTATTGGAAACAGAAGCAGAGCGACGACGATTACAGGGAACAAGAGAAGAGGACTATTGTATAGCGTGGGCAATCCGGCAGCATATACGGGAAATTAACCCAGAAGGAGTTAATAACTTGTTACATTTAATCGGGCTGTCTACTTTGCTCAAAACATACAAAGGAGAAATATTGAAGGAGCTGCATATCCTTGAACTGCTCAATTCGGAAGTAGTAGAAGTCGATAAAGAGCTATTAATACAAGTATTGAAAAATGTTTTAGATGGGGCACCATTTGACCTTTTATCTCTCGCTTTTACAGAAAGTGCTTTAGTATATATTAAAGATCATACCTCAATTTTAGAGCAATTGTTACTCCCCTTTGTCTATAAACTTTGTTACTCATTTAAACGAGCTGATGTTGCAGCCAGTTTTACCGAACTCGGTTTAAAGTTCCTTCCTCAACATCCAGAACTTTTATATGCGTTGGCTTCTTTTTATCAAGATAGCCGTCAATATACGAAGGGAATAGAAGCAGCTAAATTATACTATTCACTTCAAGAAAAGTTACTCAATAAAATTTATGGTAACTTGCTAATTATGCGTGGGTTGATGGGTGCAGGTGGCTACTGGAATGAAGTTTGCTTGGCTTTTGAATTGCAGAAGTCCCTGCTTGCTTCTTTGATCGATGAACAAAACAATGATGAGCTATGGGGGACATCAGCTCTGGGATTATTTAATTCTATTTTTTTCTTTCCTTATTTGCAAGATCGAATTGAGGAAAATTTAAAAATTCGTAGTCAAATAGCTCGTTTAGCACAATTAAAAATAGAAACGTCTCTGAAGGAAAAGGTAAATCTGTGTCGCCAGTGGAAATCTAGGTTGAGAAAAACCGATGTTTCTACAAAGCGTTTAAAAATTGGATATATCTCCCACTGCTTCTGGACTCATTCTGTCGGTTGGTTGTCACGATGGGTATTTCAGTACCACGATCGAGATCGCTTTGAGATTAATGGTTACTTTATGGGCTATCAAGGAAATTATAATTCATTACAAGAATGGTTTGTGGGTCAGGTTTCCAAGGCTTGCAAATTAGAACTCAGTGGTCAAGAAGCTGCTGAAAAAATTTATGAAGATGAAATTGATATTTTGATAGACCTTGATAGTTTAACGCTAACTAACACTTGCGAGGCAATAGCAATGAAACCAGCACCAATACAAGTAACCTGGTTAGGTTGGGATGCCTCGGAGATTCCTGCTGTTGATTATTTTATTGCTGATCCTTATGTTTTACCGGAATCTGCTCAGGATTACTACACAGAAAAAATCTGGCGTTTGCCTCAAACCTATATAGCTGTAGATGGTTTTGAAGTTGGTGTACCTACTCTCCGGCGCGATCAATTAGATATTCCTACTGATGCTGTTATTTATTTTACTGGTCAGAAGGGATACAAATATCACCCCGATACAGCAAGGCTGCAAATGCAAATTATTAAAGGAGTTCCCAACAGCTATTTTTTAGTAAAAGGGGTGGCCAATCAAGAATCTCTAAAAAATTTCTTTATTGAGATTGCAGAATGTGAGGGAGTAGGGGCAGAACGCCTAAGATTTTTACCATCCGCTCCTTCAGAGGAAGTGCACCGCGCTAATTTAGGCATAGCTGATGTAGTATTAGATACTTACCCCTACAACGGAGCTACAACTACAATGGAGACGCTGTGGATGGGTGTTCCTATAGTAACCCGTGTAGGGCAGCAATTTGCTAGCCGCAACAGCTACACGATGATGATGAATGCAGGTATTTCGGAAGGGATTGCTTGGACTGATGAAGAGTATGTAGAATGGGGAATTCGTTTAGGAAAAGATCCTGTTTTGCGGCAGCAAATATCTTGGAAATTGCGGCAATCACGACAAACTGCACCCCTGTGGAATGGCAAGCAATTTACGCGAGAGATGGAAAAAGCTTACGAGCAAATGTGGCAAATATATGTTGACAAAAATCATTGATGGTGGTATTCCCAGTGAGTAGTTGGTGCGGTAACTCGCTGCACAAACTAGCTAGATTAATCAGAGACTCTCCTGCATAAAACGGTCTAGTTCAAATGAGGAAATGTTCTCGGCTTTGGCCTGAGCGATCGCCTCTCTATTCTCATTTTCCAAAACAATCCGAGCGTGAAGGTTAGAAATGAGAATTTCCCTCTGAAGTTCGCTCAACTGTCCTAGAAGTGAAATTTCTGGCCCTTCGGAAACGTCTAAATCCTCTTCCATCAAAAGATTCATCGCTACGCCAGACAAAGCGAGACTGGCATCTTCGTCAGAAATGTTGCTGCTGTCTACCAGCAAAGTCATTTTACTTTTGTCCGGGTGAGTTGCGATCGCTCTGATTGCTCTCACTAAATCCTGAGATATTAATTCTTCCGATTGACTCCAATCTGGAAAAATAATTAGGTTGATATCTTTTAACCCGAGGCAGTTGCTGAGATCGTCTATATGATATTTTCGGATGAGTTCTTGGAATAAGGCTCCCATTTGAGCAGAGTAAGAACGGCTGTCCAGAAATCGTGGTTTGCTCAGCATTTTTTGCTGGATATGTTCACTTTTTTGCTGGCGTAATTCTCGGTCAGTACCGAGTGCGATCGCTATCTGGATGTAAGACTCTTCACTGCTGCCAACTAAATCAGGCATAGCCAGTTCTTGTACAAGTGCTGCTCCCATCGCAGAGCGGAAGCAAGTACCCTGTCTGGCTACTACAGGCAAACCAACTTCCAATGGGTCTATCACAGAGGTTGTTCCGGCAAAAGGATATGAATCCAGATATATATCCGCTAGCTTTAAGTATTCCTTGATATCATCCCGGTTTGGTATAGGATGGGGGTCTAAAATTAGTAACCTATCTAACTCGACACCGTGCTGAGCAAAAGTTTTATTTAGGTGGGCTTTAAAAGCCTCCTTCGCATAATTTTTTGACCAATTTGGGCCAAATGGGTAGAGAACTAAAACTGAATTTGGAAGCGCAGCTATTATTTTTGCCCAACTATTACTCAACTCAGGAGTAATTTTAAACAGGTTAGCACCGCAGATAAAAACTACCGCTGATTCAGCTATCCCAAGGCTTTCTCGACTTACTTTTATCGTAGCAGTATTTTGTTCAGACCCATAACTAAAGCAGTGGGCAGAACCATCAAGTTTTAACAATTTTTCCTGATAATGTTGTTCTGCATCGTCACACCAATCAGTCAACTTACCAGATATATAGTAATCCATATGACGTATACCTGTTGTGACAACTGAGGAAACGCTGGTAACTTGAATCCTCGCTAGTCGGTGCATTGACAGTAAGCAAATTTGGTTGGTTCCGGCTGTAATATTTGTGGCAACAAATAAAATATCCAGGTCATCACTGCGAATCAAATTCACCTGATTGGTTAAATCATTTGGTAGCAGCTTAAAGGAATTAGCGCAGCTTTGACAATATTGCTCTAGTCGATGTCCCGTGTTACTAAGAGAATATAAGATAACTTCAAAATCTCTACTGAGATACTCATAAACTGGTAGAGATGCAAATGTTTCTGCTGCTGGCGTAAAATGTGACGCAAGGATACCTATTCGTTTTTTTCTGTACTTGGCAGATGAATCGAAAAAATTATAATCAATCTCATGCCCGTTGAGCTTCAGTGCATACTCTAATATCTCCGCTCGCTTTACATAAATATCTTTCAAATTGGCTTCATTAAAATAAATAGGAATGAAATTAGCTACTTGTAAAAAAATCCTAGCCACATTTTTCCAAAACAAGGAATCTAGATTGGAAAAAATAGATGAGTGTATATAATCCACCCATTCTCGCATATACTTATAGTAACTATCTGCTTCTTCTACTTCCTGAAAGTAGGGTACATAATTAAGTACAAATTTTAAATAGTCATTGATAAACCACTGGGGGATGGGATAAAGGTTGTGAGATAACGGCAAATTATCAGCACGACTGTACAGCATTGCTGCTAACAGGTAATTAACAGCCTCTGGCTCATCCAATCCTTTAGTAATTTTGGCTGATAAAGCATCTATGAAATTTTTTTCTTCCTGTGTTATGGGTTCCTTCTTTAACATACTGTTGGTCAGCGAGCGATGTACTTCACCCAACGCCCCTAGATAATTTTCTTCAAGCTGGTCTGGCGATAAATTAAGCCATCTGTCAGCAATCAGTTTTCGATATTGACGGATATTTGCTATTACATCAGGTTCCTGCGAGTTATTTTCATACTGCTCTATACATTTACCAACGGCTAGGAAAAAGGACTCGATGCCGGGTTTTTCTTCCAGTATCTGGCTCGCTTTAACCTCCTGTTTATCCTTGATTACAACTAATTCAGCTTTAACGTGAATGACGTTATGCGAGGATTCTTCGTGTTCTAACCTGACAGCTTTAAATGCACCTTTAAATCCATATTTTCTACAAAGGTCTATATAATTAGGAAAATCTATACAATAGTACAGAAAAGAATTAATATTCCAAAAGCTGACATGAGTAGGATCTTGAAAAGCACCTCGACCGTCAGTAGAAGGAACTAGAATATCAACTTTTGCTCCTGGCTTACAAATTCTCCAAATTTCATTCATTGTATGAATTCTATCTACCAAGTGTGCTATAGTGTCGTAGGCTCTAAGTTCATCGACACTGTTATCTGGAAAGGGAAATCGCTGATTAAGATCGGCAACAATGTCTACTCCTAAACCAGGACACACATCTACTCCCACAAAATTATCAGGTTTGCGATCGCCACATCCTATATCTACACGCACCATCTCAGATTTTGGAAAAGATTCTCGATTGCCTTTGCTTAATTGTTTAACACTTTCCGAACTAATACTTCTCTTCAAGTATCCAGATGGGTTAAAAGTTAAAAATAATTTTTCGCAATCTGTAGATACGGAGAAAGAAGAATTTTCCCTCAGAAACGCTTGTACTGCTTCCATTGGGCCCGGACCAAAATCCGGAAAAACAGGATGACCATTAATATTCGTATCTTCAACAATGACATAACTTCCCGGTGTCACCAATGGGCTATAGAGGCGTAATTCTTGAATTACATGATTAGCGCTGTGGTCAGAATCCAAAATCACCAAAACGGGACTTCGACCGGATACTTTTTGCCTGACCCGTTCTATCATTTGTTCAGAAATTGATGAGCCGACCCAGTAAGATATCCGAGAATGTTGAGGTCGTCCGCTGCGTTCTTCAATATCAATACTGACAATTTCGCCATGTCTGATGATGTCGCAGAGATGGGCTAAAAATAGAGCACTGCCCCCATCAAATGTTCCGCATTCAATAATTATTTCAGGCTTAATTTCAAAAATAATTTCTTGGTAAATCCATAGGTCAAGGGGACATTTAAGAATTGGCACTCCCATCCAACGAGTATTTCGCCAAGTGGCACCGTCTTGCCCCCGGTCGTAGTAAAGTTTATGAAACCCCGTTATAACGTCTTGTTCTGCATTATTTAACATAATTAACTTTCCTGAGTTGCTCTTACCTAGCTAAACTTTTCTCTTTATCTGACTAACAGCTTTATCAGCGATCGCCCTACTTCTCCTTCGCCTGCCCCAACAGCGCCTTATAATCAGCCCGATCGGGATTTAGCTTCACCAACTTCTCCAAAGGCTCGATCGCCCCTTTCCCATTATTCATCTGCAACCGCACTTTTGCCAATCCCTCCAGAGCCGTCTGATTCTGCGGTTCCCGCTGCAAAACCGTCTCATATCCCCGTTCCTGCGCCGCCAGCAAAGATTCCTGAGAAACAGCTACCGGAGCAGATTTTTGCTGGTGCTGGCTGCTCAAACCGCTACTGAACAGACTCACAACACCAAAAATCGCAGAACCACCAAACGAAACCATTGATACTAACGCAAAAATCTGCTTAATTCGATCGCTCCTGTGAACCCGACTATCACTAGATTTTTTCTGTGTACTTTCCATTGCTAACTCTTGGCGTCGCTGTTTTCCAGGCACTCGCACTCGCACCTATCTCTAGAATGCCCAAGTTCGATCGCCAAACGATCGCCCCTCCCAATTTAAAATTTTCGCTAAAAACTAACCACATAAAATGATAATTGTCAAGCAACTTCAACCAATTCTCTGGTTCAGAAGCGGGCCGAGCTTGTAACAATTATCCTATAATTTTACAAAGACGCGCCCGGACGCAGTACCGCAAATACCGAGTCCAGACGACTTCTCCAAGGTTGTCAACCCAACACAGGGAGCAATACAATTATGCCAAACAATCCAAACTGGTTGCGTTACGATCCAGATGAAGACAAGTCTCGACATGGAGCGGCAGATCCAGATTGTTGTGAAGAGATGGAAGAAAAGTATGGTTGGAAGCTGATTGAGATTGAGAAAATTGACGGCCCTATTCTAAAAGTTGATTGTGTTTTTCAAGGCAAAACCGAGTTTCCAGACTGGTACAAAGAACTAGAAAGCAAAGAGGATGAAGATGCGTAAATGGATTGTCTTTAGAGCAGACAAGCGCCAACCTGGTTGGGAAAAACGCAAGTTTCAACACACCCAATCATTAACAAAGATTTTGGCAGAACACTTTGACTCTTCTGACGGGCCAATTCCTGAAGTTGGCTATCGTCCCCCAGAGTTTGTTCGTGTGGAAACAGAACACGATCCAGATAGGCACGGTTACAGCACTCATTACCGCACAGGTGATTGGGAAGTTGCGCGGGTTGAGACTTATACTCCCGATATTCCGATCGGTGAATTTGATATGGTAGTAATCTGCTATTGCCAATATTCCCCTATTGATGCTCCCCTCAAACCTATGCCAGAACGTCAAGTTTCTGTCGATTCCTTTAGAGGTGATAAGGAAGCTTATCAACGTTGGTTAGAGTCTCAAAAAGGCAAAGAATACACTGAAGTTTAGGAGTTCCAGCTCTTGGGACACGGCCCAGGGTAACTACGGGGAGCGATCGGGGTGTACTTCATCAATGACGTTGGATCGTTGCTAGATACCCGACTTCTTTAAGAAGTCCGGGATATGTATTATCTATGTTTGACTACAAATCCCGATCGATCCCTTTTGAATTCCTTAATTGCCTCAACATGACTCGGCATATTAACACACCTGACGAGTAAACCTATATCGAGCTCTGGGAGCAATTGGGAACTCGCAATCTCTTCGTATGCTTGCTGTCTGAGAGCATACAGAGACAGTCGGCTGTTTTCCCAAAACCAGACTTCAGGGATTTGCAGCCGTTTGTAAGCCTCTAGCTTATCAATTCCGCCGCTAGTGACGACTACTTCGATCGCTAAATCTGGACGTTCTCTGTCAGTACCCAATTCGTAAGACTTGTCTGCTTCACACTTCACCAGTCGCGATTCATTTTCTAATGTCAGAGACTCCGTAGGGGTGAAATCGATTCCTGCCGCCATCATGTAAGTTTCTACCAACGCACCGATACGTCCCTTGGCTGTTTCGTGTTTTCTTCCAGGCATTTTCTGAATCTCCAGTATCCCATCTAAAAATGACAGCCGAACCCCTGGAATATCGAGCATCGGTTCTAAGGTTTTGAATTGTTCCCAGGTTAACCCTGGAAATAGCAACGGCCGATCTAATTTTTCTTCTAATGTTGTTGCAGTCATGGCGCTCCTTAATTCTCAATCGAAAATCTCAACTCTAAAATCGCTCGCTCTGGCTCCTTGATTCCCAATTATTCAATCGAAAATCTAAAATCTAAAATCTAAAATCGATCGACCTCCCACACCTTCAAATGCCATCAGGATCGATACCCTGACGAATCAAGTATGCCATTAGTCGATCGGCCCTCTGGCGTTCCTCTTCTGCCCTCTGGCGTTCCTCTTCGGCGCGCTGGCGTTCCTCTTCGGCGCGCTGGCGTTCCTGTTCCACCCGTTCGGCGCCCCACAGCAGCAAATTGCCATTCTCATCCCACCAGCGCAACCAATAACCCGTTCTCTGAGATTTTTCACCTTCCCAAACCCCCAGAAATAAACCCATTGATTCTATCCAGAATCGCTGATTAGCATCCGGTTCTTGCAATTCGTATTCTCCCGAGGTCGAGAGTCTGTACACTTCCAATACTCCCGATTTCGGTTCAAAAATTACATAAATCGGTACTTGCAAAATTCGCTCATAAAACCGCCATTTTCCGTAAGGATATGTCGGTTTATTTGAATATTCACTGCCGTCTGTATCCGATAAAAATTCCATCACTACTGCGGGTATTTCTCCCTCAGCATTGCGCGTATAACTGCGGCGAACTTCTCCTGGTTCTGCTGGCAATACCGAGGGAACGTACACCCAATCTGGGGCTTTTACTACTATTTTGTCGTTGACTTTGGCACACAGTCCAAAATTGGAAGCTATTAGCATTGAAGCTAGGATAAATCCTGCGAGTTCCAAAGCTTCTCGCAAGGCGGCGGCTAAAAGTGGTTGGTCGATGTTTTCCACGGGATCGTCGGGTAATTTAAAGTCATCTGGCAATTTTTCCCAAGTTACAGTATACTGGGTTTTGGTTTCGGCCGGTTTCGATAATGTTTGCGTCATTGGTTTTCCTTGTTTTGAGTGAAAGAGTTTTTTGTTAATAGGATTTGGACAATAACTTTAAGGCATGGCTGCGAAAGGCGCACCTTATTAACTAGCTGTAATCGGGGTGCGAAAGGCGCACCTTACTAACTAAAGCAACTCGCGAATCTTGCAATAATTGCGGTTATTCAATGATACCCTGTTTTAAGGGGTGTTTTCGGGAGTAACTGGTTCTGCTGACGTTGGAGTTTGAGAAGGTATAACAGGCAATTTTTGCTGTTTGTCCAAGCTGGAATATCCAGGCTCTACTGATTGATTTTTGGCTGTTGTACTAGCATTTACTTTCTCAGAAAGTGGAGCTAATGTTTGAGCGACTTTAACTTGCTGTCGCAGTTGTTCTGTCGAACCCAACAAGCCTCCTAATCCGTTGAACAACCTGCGAATGTTGTTGCGGAAAGCCGGATCTCCCGTCAAATCATCCACGTCGGAAGTAATTTTCTGCACGTTCTGAAATGTAGCTCGTGCGGAATCTAGAGTTTGCTGCAATAATAGCAAAGTGGCGGGATTGTTTACTTGGCTGGATAAATCTCGCAAATTACTAGAAGCTTGGGCTGCATTCGCTGATAAAACTTCTAAATTGTTCAGCAATTGTCCTTGGTTGATTCGATTAATTGTCGGACTCAAACTGCTGACAGCTACCCGCAGTTCCTGACTGCTTTGATTGATGTTATTCAGAGTTGAGACTAAACTGCCGCGGTTGGTGGCTACTAAAGAATTGACTTGGTTGGCTGTTAATGTAATTTGATTGGCTGCTTGAGTTACTGAATTAGCAGAATTTATCGCAGCGGCAGATACGGCTTTTGTGGAAGTGTCCGCCGTAGCTGCTACTTTAGAAACATCAGCGGCGACTGCTGATATTTCCCCTTTTAGCGATTGATTTAAGCTGCTAGCTTCTACCTTTAATGATTGATTTAAACTGCTCGCTTCCCCTTTTAATGATTGATTTAAACTTGCTATTTCGGTTTTTACCGATTGATTTAAGCTGCCAATGTCTCCCCTAACAGATTGATTCAAAGTTTTTATTTCGGCTTTGGCAGTTTGAGTTAAATTAGACAAATCCTGAGTGAGTTTAGCTGCACCTTTAGCTGTGTTGGCTGTATTCTCTGTCAGGGATTTAATATTGTTGAACAGCGCGGGGTCGGTGTAGAAATTAGCTAGGCGGACTGTGGATCGAATTAGTTCGTCGATAGTGACTCCAGTTTGACCTTTTAAGCGCGAATTTTTGCAGATAATCTCAGGGGGACAGTCGGCACTAACGGGATTGGCGGTAAGTAAGGATTCTGGCAAAATCGAGTTGGGGGTAATGTCGATCGACGATTCGCCAATTAAACCGGATTTATTCGCTTCGATCGTAACATCCCGGGGAATCACTAAAGTACCGGGGGCAATCTCCAGCGTCACGTCTACGCCGTTGGAACCCGCTTTAAGGGCGGTAATTTTACCGACTGCAACCCCACGATACCTGATGGGCGTGCCTATTTGCATTCCTTGGGCGCTGGCAAATTCTACGGCGAATTTGTAGCTGCGGTTGCCTAGCTGCACGCCCCGCAGCCAGAGCACTAAGCCGCCAAATAAACCGATTCCGACTAAAATTAAGAACCCGACAGAACCTTCTCTTACAGTTCGCGATTGCATATTACCTCATTAGTCATTAGTCATTAGTCATTAGTCATTAGTCATTAGTCATTAGTTGTTAGTCATTAGTTGTTAGTTATTAGTCATTAGTTATTAGTCATTAGTCATTAGTTATTATTTGTGAGTTATTGGTCGTGATTTTTAGGGGATGATCCGATAGATTGTAGGTAGGAGTTTAATTGCGGAGCTAAGTCATTAATGATTGCTGTGAATATATTGACTTGTTCAACAGTTAAAAGGTTTCGAGTGTAAGCTCGTCTCAACCAGTGTTGAGTTTCATATAAAGAACCTCTAGCTATCTTGACAAAACGTTTATTGTCTTGATAGCTGCCTCGTCCGACTCCTTCTGCTATGTTAGCACCGACGCTATCGGCTGAACGGACAATTTGTTGGCCGATCGTATTTTTGGCAAATGGCTCCCAAGTGTTAACAGCTTTCCAAATTTCATCAGCTCGTCGTTCTGATAATTTATAAACCCGCAATTCCTGAAAACTTTTTGTAGCCATATTACCCTCGACTTTAATAACTAATGACTAATAACTAATGACTAATAACTAATGATTAATGATTAATGACTAATGACTAATGACTAATAACTAATGACTGATGACAATTGACTATCCAATCACCTGAATTGGCCCAGTAACGCTGCCGCTAAAAAATTGTTTAATTAACAAATTATCTGTCGATGCAATATCGCTGACAGTTCCCTCCCACTGCACTTTGCCTCGATAGAGAAACACGATGCGATCGGCAGTGCGGCGGATGGTACTGTCTTGGTGAGTGACGATCGCATAAGTGCTGCAAACACCTTGGGCCGCCTGCAAGTCGCGGATTAAATCTTCAATTACCGTCGAAGCGATCGGATCTAAACCCGCTGTCGGTTCATCGTACAGCAAAACCTCTGGATTATCCCTGGCATTATCGGGATTCGCCATGATGGCGCGGGCAAAACTTACTCGCTTCCGCATTCCCCCAGACAACTGCGCCGGATAGCGTTCGCCAATTCTCGGCAAACCCACCATCTCCAACTTTTCGTCCACCAATTCCCGAATGCGGCGGCGCGGCAGCTTAGAATGCTGGTAAAGTAAAAAACCGACATTCTCCTCCACCGTCAGCGAATCAAACAAAGCCGCTTGCTGAAACACCATCCCAATTCCGATCGGATCTGCCACGTCGTCCACCCATCCGACCCTGCGCTGTCCCTGAACGAAAACCTCCCCGGCATCCGGGGCCAACAAACCCGCAATTATCCGCAAAATCGTAGATTTCCCCGTCCCGGAAGGGCCAATAATTGCCAGGGCCTCTCCCCGATAAATCCTCAGATCGACTCGATCGAGGATCGGGTTCTGACCGAAGGACTTACTTACCCCCTTGAGTTCGATTAGTGGCTCAGCCATAGGATGTTATCAATAAGTTATCAGTCCTCAGTCATCAGTCTAGCTAATGACTCATGACTCATGACTAATGAGTCATGACTAATGACTAAAATTGACTGCCAGAATCAAAACTCTCTTGTATTGTAAATTTGTCAGCTTGAGCTGTTCCCATACCCTTAAGACTAATTAACCATGTCAATTAGTTCACTTCCTAAAGCCCTTCGCGTCTTAGCTAAAGCCAAGCAGGTTTTTGGCCGCTCCAGAAATCCTTACCCCCCTTCTTTGCGGAACGGGCGAGTTTACCAGTGGTTTAAGTGGTTGGCCCCCGGACTGTTGGTGAAACGGTGGCTGCTCATCAGTGCTAGCGGTGTGGTACTTGCCAGTTTGGGTTTAGCGATTTGGACTGGGATGACTCCGATTTTTTTCTTCTTGCAATTGTTGAGAAATTTTTTGGCGTGGATTGCGGAAGTTATTCCCAATTACGTGTCGGGCCCGCTGATCGTTGCTGGCGGGATTTTGTTAATTCTGTGGGGGCAAACTCGCAGTTTGAACTCTATTACTCAAGTGCTGATGCCCGAAGGGAATGAGGAATTGGTCGATCGACTCCTCAACCACCGCCGCTTGAACCGCGGCCCGAAAATTGTGGCAATTGGGGGCGGTACGGGCCTTTCTAATTTGCTCAGGGGATTGAAGGATTACAGCGCCAAAATCACTGCGATTGTCACGGTGGCGGATGATGGCGGGTCTTCCGGGCGGCTGCGCAGGGAAATTGGCGTATTGCCGCCGGGAGACATTCGCAATTGTTTGGCGGCTTTGGCAGATGAGGAAAAGTTATTGACTGAGTTATTTCAATATCGCTTTCAGGCCGGTGACGGTTTGATGGGTCACAGTTTTGGGAATTTGTTTTTGACCGCGATGAGCGATATTGCTGGAGATTTGGAACAGGCGATCGCCGCGAGTTCTAAAGTTTTAGCCGTTAGGGGAGAGGTGCTGCCGGCTACTCTGAGCGACGTTTCTTTGTGGGCAGAACTGGCTGACGGCCGGAGAATTGAGGGGGAGTCCAGCATTACAAAAGCTAACGGGAAAATCCTCAAGATAGGCTGCACTCCTGCTAATCCTCCGGCGTTGCCCAGGGTGGCGATCGCACTGAGGGAAGCGGATTTTATGATTATTGGGCCCGGGAGTCTTTATACGAGTGTCATTCCGAATTTGTTGGTGCCGGAAATTGCTGATGCGATCGCCAACACCGAAGTTCCGCGCATTTATGTGTGCAATATTATGACTCAGCCGGGGGAAACTGACGGATACAGTGTTGCAGACCACATTCGGGCGATCGACCGCGCTTGTGGCCGGCCGCTGTTCGATGCTGTAGTAGTTCAGGGAAAAGTCCCTTCTGCAAAAGCTTTGATCCGCTATTCTCAGGAGAATTCTTATCCGGTTGTGCTCGATCGAGAAGCCGTAACGCAATTGGGGCGGCGAATTGTCATCGCAAATGTGATGGATGAAGATGAAAATACGGGTTTAATTCGCCACAATTCTCAAAGGTTGGCGGGGATGTTGCTGCGTTGGTACGGCCGCGCCCAGAACATTTACTGATGCCTGTGAGGGGAAAGTGGGAAAGGAATAGTTTTGAGTTTTGAGTTGGGGAGAGGGTTTATTTAATTCTGCCTTCTACCTTCGGCCTTCGAGAGAGTGGGAGAATATTACTTCTTCCTCATCTAATGACTAATGACTAATGACTAATGACTAATGACTAAAATGAAAACTTTGCTTCCCGATTGTGAGGCTACGCGCAAGTTTGGTAAGGCGTTAGGTCGAGCGCTCCCCCCAGGCACCATAATCTTATTACAAGGAGATTTAGGTGCTGGCAAAACTACCTTAGTTCAAGGTATCGCTGAAGGTTTAGGAATCTCAGACTCGATCGAAAGTCCTACTTTCACCCTGATTAACGAGTATTTTGCAGGGCGACTTCCGCTTTATCATCTAGATTTGTATCGGCTGGAACCCGAAGAAGCCGAGGCTTTGCACTTAGAAAGTTATTGGGACGGATTAGAAAGGGATTTGGGAATTGTGGCGATCGAATGGGGGGAAAGATTGCAGTACAAACCCGAGAATTATTTGCAAATTTCTTTAAGTTATCTAGATAACGGGCGGCAAATTGAAGTAATTGGTAATGGCGACTTATTGGATTGGCAATGGGAAATTTAAGAAAAGCCGATCGAACTTACTGCGGCGGGCGGTTGACTCGAATCAATTTACCTCTCAAAGTTTCCTCACCAGCAATAGCATCATTAATGCGTGTTGCTAACCTTTCTACCCACATTCCGCAGTTCTGGCTTTAATGACTAAGGATTATCATACATTCAGTGTAGGAAAAATATCTGTGCCTACC
>NZ_JAUBTO010000041.1:0-55277 GCF_036702495.1 Microcoleus sp. C2D2
AATGTCATTGGTTTTCTCACAGGATGGTCTTGGATCTTACATTCTTTATCTCTAGCACATCTTTAGAAAAATGGTATCAGTCACCAGTACAACCAAGTGGTACAGCGTCGTATTGTCGGGCGGCCCGTGAGCGAACACCAGATTGATGTTGTACGCGAACCGACACCAGTCTCGGCAACATTCCCTTCGCTGATGTTCGGATTGGGGGCGCCGGTAGCGATGGGGCCGCTGAACGCGGCGGTTAAATTTCCTCTGGCTTTTCGATCGCGCCAAAATCCGACCCTCGATCTTTTCATCCCGATCGGCCACCTGTTTGTCGATTTCTTCAATGGTCTTTTGCGCGGTAAAATAAAAGCCGAGACGGTGTTAGTGGCAAACGATCGCACGCAGCAGGCACGGACGGCCCTTGTGCGCGGTAAAATTATTGAACTTGTGGAAAACGGCGTGGATTTCTCGGTGTGGCGATCGGACTCTAGCTTATCAAAAGCAGCGACCAGGCAGGTTCATTTTATTTTTTTGGGGCGGCAGATCCTCTTGAAAGCTGTAGACTTGCTGCAGGAAGCCTTCGCCGCCGTCGTCGCTCAAACTGATGCTGTCTTGAAAATCATCGGCGATGGCGACATCTGAGGGGAACTTGAAGCTCAAACAGCTAGTTTAGGCATCGACAGCAGCGTGGTATTTAGTGGCTGGCTGTCTCAGGAGCAGTGCGCTCTCAAACTGCAACAAGCTGATGCACTGGTGCTGCCGAGTTTGCGGAAGGGTGGAGGGGCAGTGGTGATGGAGGCAATGGCCGTGGGGCTGCCCGTCATAGCAACCAACTGGGGCGGCCCAGCGGATTATCTGAATTCTAGTTGGAGTATTTTAGTAGAACCCGCTTCTAAAGAAGGCTTTGTCAAGGGACTGACAGATGCGATGCTGAAGCTCACCCTGTCGCCTGAATTGCCGCAGAGTATGGGTTGTGCGGGACGGGAGCGCGTTCGGCAGCATTTAGACTGGGAACGGAAAGTCGATCGAATACTTGAAATTTATCAACAAACCATGGACGCTTACCCGAAGCCTTAGGTAGCCGACCATTAAAGCAGCAGCTCTCTGGTTGAGAGCTGCTGCTTGGGGGTGCTAAAAAAGTATGTGGCGGTTCAAAAAGCCCACTCTACATCCTAGCTAGCTAAAAACGGGTTAACCCGTTTGTTTGGTTAACCCGCGAGCTTGGGAACGTGCACAGCGATTAGTTTTGCACTACCAGCTTGACGTTGGCGTTTTGCAAACCGCGCTGCTTGACTGCTGCCAAGGTCTTGTTAACTGCGTACTTCTGGTTGATGGAGTTGATTAACTCAGTTTGATTGTGCTTTTTGGCGACGCCCCAGAGGTCGGCAATCAGGTCAAAGGAACCATCGCTATTGCGAGACCAACCCAGGTCATATTCGCCTTCCAGAATCGCCACGATGTCGGAGCGAACGCGCTGACCATTATAGCCACGAACATCAGCTTCTGACTTGACTGAAATGCCCAAGTCGCGAAGGGATGCTTTCAGGATTTCGGCATCGGTGATTTTGGTACGCAGAGTGCTAAAGTGAGACATTGGATTTCCTCCTAATAAAACTGAGAGAGAAACAACAACGGTCTGGATTTAACGGTGCCGCTGGGCGGCTCTTCAATCGAACTGCTAGCTGTTGCTAGCCTTTGCTCCTGTTTGGACCAGGAGAAAGCTTTTAGAATTCCATTCGCTGGTATTCAGCGACGGAAGACGCAGCGGGCCGTGCACGCTGTCTAGCCCAATCTCGCAGGGCGGTGACCTGTTCGGTCATTGTTTTAGACAGTGGCATTGTGGATTTAATGGCCGCGATGATGTCAAGCTGCGTAAACTCTCGATCTTGAGCGAAGGCTTCGTACATGGCTGCTACTAGCGCTTGCTCAATCTCTGCACCGGAAAAGCCGTCGGAAACATTGGAAAGTTGCTCTAAATCGAAGCGAGTAATTTCCCGACGCCGCTTTGACAGGTGAATCTTAAATATATCTTGGCGTTCTTCTTTGGTAGGCAGGTCAACAAAGAAGAGTTCGTCGAACCGACCTTTCCTCAAGAATTCTCCCGGCAACCGCTCGATTCGGTTGGCTGTTGCCATTACGAAGACTGGGGAAGTCTTTTCTTGCATCCAAGTGAGGAAGGAACCGAAAATCCGGCTGGAGGTGCCTCCGTCTGAGTCGGCCGAACCAGTGCCTCCTGCAAAGGCTTTGTCTAGTTCGTCGATGAAGAGGATGGCTGGAGAGATGGATTCGGCTGTTTTGAGGGCGTTGCGGAGGTTGGCTTCCGATCGACCCACCATCGAGCCGTCGTAGACTCTACCCATATCTAGCCTCAGCAGGGGCAGTCCCCAGAGGCGGGAGGTGGTCTTGGCAATCAGCGATTTTCCGCATCCCGGTACGCCGAGAATTAACATCCCTTTTGGTTGGGGCAGACCGTATTCTCTCGCCCTTTCTGTAAAGGCGTTGGAACGCTGCCTGAGCCACCTTTTGAGCTCTTCTAAACCCCCGACTGCATCCAGGGTTTCGTCTTCTTCTATGAACTCTAGAATGCCGTTGCGCCGAATTAATTGCTTTTTCTCCGACAGAACGATGTCTACTTCTTCTTCTGTTAGGCGCCCCGTAGAAACTTGGGCTTTTCGATAAACTTTTTCAGCTTCGTCCTTGGTCAATCCCAAGGCTGCTTTTAAAAGTTTTTCTCGCGATTCTGTGGTAATGCGTCGCGATTTCGTTTGCTCCAACTGGCCAGACAATACTTGGTTGAGTTCCTTCATGTCTGGGAGCGCGAAGTCTAATACCACTACTTCCTTTTCTAGCTCGATCGGAATTTGCTGCAAAGGAGACATCAGTATAATTGTCTTTTGCGTTCCTTTGAAGTTGGCGATCGCATCGCGCAACCACCTCGTTACCGGAGGAGAATCTATAAAAGGATGCAGATCTTTGAAAATGTAGATGCTAGCGTTACTGTTGGGTTCTCGCTGCCTGATCACCCATTCAATTGCTGCCTCTGGCGAGACGGTGTTGTGCTG
Organism: Microcoleus sp. C2D2; assembly: GCF_036702495.1. Classification (NCBI taxonomy): domain Bacteria; kingdom Bacillati; phylum Cyanobacteriota; class Cyanophyceae; order Oscillatoriales; family Microcoleaceae; genus Microcoleus; species Microcoleus sp. C2D2. The sequence continues at coordinate 3,048 of NZ_JAUBTO010000041.1, forward strand.
GGTGGTGGTGCGGGGTTGACCGTACTCCACAATGCCGTGAGTTACAGTCCAGATAAATACTCGTCGCTGTGGTTTGGCTTGAGCTATTGTCGATATTGCTTGCTCACACCGCTCTTCCTCGGATGTCACGAGGTAGATCAGAGGATATTGAGCTTGGATTAGAATACTGATCTCTTCTTGCATAGTCCTCGACCCACTAGAGACGGTGCTATCTTTGCTGAATCTCAATGCTGCCCTTCGCCCTCTTACTGAAAATTTCCGTTCTAGCTTTTTGGGGAAGCAAGGCATTCTTAGCAGGGAACCAATTCTTCCTCTCCCGGTTTGGCCGTGCTGGCACTGACGCCCGACACCTGCTTTACTGGAATATCCTGCTCAGCCAATACGCTCGGCTGACTTGTTATGGATGCCAGTTCTCCATCTCGCATTACTACTGAACCCGTGCATTCTGGACAGTTGTATACCCGATGGGTTTGTCCGTAGGAGGCTTCTACTTCGTCAACCAGTTCGGGATTTCCTAGGTAGAAGACAATTGCCCTTTCTGCAATTGATGACATCGGTTCTGTTTCGACTGCGGCTCGGATTTTGAGCTGGCGATGCAGTTCTGGTGGAAGATACAATGTAACTTTTTGCTTTTCTTGCATATGACAGTGAATTGACTTACCCGGGTATGTATATCAGATTAGCCGCTTCATTCTTTGCTGTCAAGCCTCTATGCTGCTTTAGCGTCATCTTGTAATATTTCGTTACACTTGACGTAATTCTGGGGCAGTTAACAACGGAAAAGTTAGGGGTGTAGCTGATGAGGCATCGGTGCAGCGGCAGGTATGGGTAGCGTCAAGGACGATCGACCAACTATAAATATGAACAATACATATATAGGACTAAGGCCAACAAATCCTTTGAGCCGCCATCTGGGGTAAGGTGCGCCATAAACACCCAGCCCGCTCATGAGTGGTGAAGAAGTCCCCCAAACGCTGGAAATGTCATAGGGGGCGATAGATAAATCTTCTTCATCAGAAAAATGGGCGGAGCGTAGCGGAGGGTTGAAACCCCGTCCTGTAAGGACGGCTTTACAGGGAACGCGGTAAAATGTCCGGCATGGAAAAAGCCTATCGCTACCGCTTCTAAGCTGTTGTGCATTTAAATTGTATATTTCGAGTCCCGATCAAAAATCGTCAAATCCTCTCCCCCTCTCCCCTTCACCCCCTCTCCCTCTCTAATACCATAGGCAATCTAGATGCAACACAGCTTATCCCACCACCGAGCAAGAATCACTTTTGCGACGGACTTTGGGCTGCGTTCGACTGGTATTCGGCGCACCGGTTGAGTTTGTAGAGTGCGCCGCAAGCACCGCTGGACTCAGTAAGCAACGAGGTTACTAACTTTGGGCGTTTTGATTTTGAAACCAAGCTCCCCCAAGCAGTTTTTATTGCTTTACGTCTGAAAAATCCGAACGTGAAATAGCCGTTTTCTGCTTTGTATCCGGCTCAGATTTAACACGCCAGACAGGGCTGGTGATAAGCACCCTAGGGTTAGACTTTTTTGATGACATTGCGGGCAAAAATCCGGTGTCGGGGCACGCGGCGGCACCAAATTACGATTAGATGCGGATTGTGGATAGTTGTGAGCTGTCAGGCTCAATTTTAAGGCTGATTAGCCGATCGACCCACCAGATCTGGCAAAAATTGTGTACTCGATAACTTTTAGCTGTATTGGCTGAAATCCTTTTTTATTAATTTACCTGATGGATAAATCGCACTCCAATACGAACCATCTTCTTCTTGCGTTTCGTTTGTGAATTTAACGTGGGATGGAATTCGCCCCAGATAGTCACAACCTTTACGGAATTTGGCTGACACCATCGGATAGGAATACCAACTTCTATCTCACATCAAAAACATTTCTTCTGTGACTGACCGTCACAACTTTAACGCTCTTACTTTCTCTCCTATTTTATATGGACAGATTAACAATAGTCCGGACAGTTTTTAGTTCGCCGTCTGAAACCCTCGATTTTCCGTTGGTAGGGAACTTGCCTTGGAGCATTGAAACCCTTATTCTACGGTTGGCAATCAAAAACTGTCCGAAGTATTGATTAAGGCATCAAAGATTAAACGTGTTCCTGCTTCTACTAAAATGAGTAATCTAGATGCAGGGAAATGCGGATATTGTACCTGGACGACTTCCTTTCCCGACCAAAAACTATGGATTTTTCATCAATATGTAGGAGATCTAAGCAAGTCCCATCTATCACTACGATTCTGAGTTTATTATGAAAGCTCCTATTGTTTCTCCCGTAGGCATTGGTCGCACCAACTGATGAACTAACTGTCCGATCGCGCCTGCTCCTAATCTCTGTCGGGGTTGGGTAATGGCTGATTTACAAAGGATACGCCAATTCTTACCAATTTTTACCTATGCTTCATTAAGACCATCAATCAGATTTTTTAGTACATCCCGCATTGAATCTTTTGACCGCAGGCTCATTGCTATGACCAGACACACTACCAGTTGTGCTGGCTCTTGGCGATGACGTTTCTCTTCAACCTTCGTTTTCGCAATGGAAGAGGCGATTGCAGATGCGGTCATCGCTATCTCTATGGCTTTAAATATCTCGGTACTTTGGATAGTGGGAGAGACTAATGAACATTCTTTAAGATGTACTGTACTTTATTTCCATTTTTGTATATAATATCTAGTCTACTACTATTTGAGCCTTAACTAAACCGTATTGAACTATAGTGGAAATAGCTTGATGTGGCAAGTCTGTTTGTTAGATCCCGGGGGCTCAAGTCCCTAGTTCCGTTTTCCAGGCGGGCTCGCGATCGAGACGCTCGTTCCCCACATGGCGTACTATCTCTATGGGGCAGTCCTGGGTAATATATACTTGGACGGGCACCTGCTAACCTGAAATTTTTAATTTTAGATATCAAAGAACTGACTGATGGATTTAGACCAACAGATTCAAGCATTGATCGAAAAAGCTCCGCGCGACGGTTCGACGCCACAAATCTTACAGGCGATCGCCCCGGCCCTGGTGTTAATTGCCCAACAGCTACAGCACCTCGAATACTCGATCCTGCAAGCGGTAGACCAAAGTTGGGCGATCGTGGTTTTGAGCAATCTCAAGGAACCAGGACGGGAGAAGAGGGTGATTTATGCTTGGACCAGTCTTAAAGATGCGTCGCAGGCTGCGGCTGCTGGGGGCGATCGCCTCAGACCGGTGCTTTTGCCTGTCACTCACATTTTATTTCAGATGATAGCTCTTGAAGGTCTCGACAGCATTGTTTTTTTTGAAAGTCCCGGCAATCAGGAAGTCGGAACCGAAATCCCTCGCGAGCAAGTGCAGAATTTAATTAACGTTTACTTGCAACAGTATCGATCGGCTCCACCGCCGGATATTGCTTAAACAACTCAATTTCCTATTAATTGGTAATAGGGCATTAGACATTGGGCATCGGGCATGGGGCATTACTCATTGCAATTCCCCACTACTAATTCCCCATTACCAATTCCTCGTAAAGTGTATGTAACTTTTTCACCTCTAATAAAGTCGGCTCAAAACGTAATCTGCCAAGTCAATCAAAGCTTGGCGGGACTCTGAATGCGACAGCGGAGCTAAGTATTCGACGGCTTTCTGTGCGTGATGGGTGGCTAGTTCTCGCGATCGCTCTATGCCTTTAGAATCTTCTACCAATGCCAGGGCCTGCTCTATATCTCCTTCTTCGGCGAACTCGCGTTCTATGAGAACTTCCAAGTAAGGCTTTTCTTCTAGGCAAAATAGGGCTGGCGCTGTCAGATTCCCGCTTCTGAGATCCGAGCCTGCGGGTTTCCCCAAAGTTTCCGTTGAAGCGGTGAAATCTAATATATCATCTACTATTTGAAAGGCTAAACCAATATTGCGCCCGTAGTTGTACAAATCGTCTGCTATTTCCGCTGAAACCTCGCTCAGACAGCCGGCTGCTTTGGAACTGTTGGCGATTAAAGACGCTGTTTTGTAGTAACTTTTTTCGAGGTACGCTTCGATCGACAAGCTGGTGTCAAATCCATTTAGTCCCTGTTGAATTTCCCCCTCCGCTAAATCCATAATCACTTCCGAAAGCAGTTTGACTACTGGCAGGTTGTCCAGATTTGCCAAATGCCAGGAAGATTGAGCAAACAGAAAATCTCCCGCCAATACTGCCACTCGGTTGTTAAACCGACTGTGTACCGTCGGTACTCCCCGCCGCAGATCCGACTCGTCTACCACGTCGTCGTGAACCAAACTTGCTGTGTGGATCATTTCCGTGATTTCAGCGAGGCGGCGGTGTTTTTCTGTGATTGGGCGATCGGGCATAGTTGTCCGGGCTATTAACAGGACGATTGCGGGTCTCACCCGTTTTCCCTTTGTGCCGAATAAGTATTCTGCAGCCGCGTACAATATGGGATGGCGGGCACCCACTAACTGTTTTAAGTTTTCTGTCAACAGTCGCAGGTCTTCTTCAACCGAGGAAAATAGGAGAGTGCTAGAGATCATGGATACGCCGACTCAAGCGGTAAAGTAACAAAATTTTACATATCATATCTTTATTTTAAGGTAATTCTCTGCAATAGGAAAGAAAAATCTAGGCGATCGGCAGTTATTTGTCATCTGCAGCCGATCCTAGCCACGCGACTGCCAGAGGCGAGTAGCCGGCTGCCAGAGGGGTTGCTCCTATTGTATAGAATTGTTAAGGACATTGCCCAAAAATCTCTAAATCCCAGAAACCCTGTGCTATTATAGGAGTTAAGGATTTAAACAATTCTATACATTAAGTACAGCCAGACTGGCAGGTAGCTTCTAGGGCCCTGTAAGAGTTTCTTAGAGCCAGCCTAGTTAGTCGATCGCAGCGAAAATTTCTGGGACAGATTTTTAGTTCCTCGTAGCTAAAATTTTTCAGGAGTTAAGACTAGCCCATGTTATATGCACGGTAGCTCAAAGCAGCTAAAGTGGATGGTTTTAGGCTGTTTAAGCATCTGTAAAGCAGTAAATCATTATTGACCGGGAACGCCTAAATGTTCCCGCAGGCTTGATATGGAAAAGCAGCCTTCAGAACCAAGGCATGGTCTTGCGTGCTGACTTAATGTAGTAGGTCTTGAACTTGTCCTCCTCCTCCTCCTTGTCCTTGACTTTTGGTTCTAATTATGATTTATCGCGATATTCCTCTAATTATTCCCATTCTGGCCGCCGGCTATGTAATGACTATTTATGTACTGCTGATGTTGGCCCAACGCAGCGCTAAAATAACTCGATTGGGCGAGTAGTGTACTCGTCGGTAGCCGAATCCGGCAGCAGCGCGCTCGCTTCACAAAAATAATACGGGAGTCGGGAAGCTGAGTGGCCCCGGCCCGCTTGAGGAAAGAGGATCCGAGGGAATTTATTCCCCATTAATCTTTTGTTATAGTTGAGGAGCAAGTAAGAATAACTGTCTGCGTGTCGAAACAATTTTAATAAGGTGAAACTCCTGATTTAGCTCGTCTCGGTATTGCCGTAGCCTGGTTGAACGAGTAATAGTGAATTGTTGAGCGCACCTAACAGGCTGAGTGATGGACTCCGAAAGCAAATCCCCATATCAAAAGTAAGCGCAATTGCAGCGACGAAAGTCAGTTGTTTTGAGCGTAAGGAGGCACCTTGACAATTCCTTTGAGGGTCGCATATCGATCGATTCTTGAATCAAGTACGGCTTGGGCCCGCTTGAGTGTCAACGTTGAGAATTCGGAATACTCAATAATAACCCTGCCTTAAATGCTTGCGCACAAAGGCAGGGTTATTATTTACAATTGCTGGCAAAGTAATTTTCTGGGTTAGGAGTTACTGCAACACTTTGGACAGTTTCAGGGCTTAAGCATGGAGGCCCTTATTCCCGGTTTCTACGAAAAATTTTGCGTCGAGGAAGGAGAAATATACTAATAAACCGGGTTTCTGCGGTCTGCGTGCGTAAGCGAACTAAGTTTTGAGGTCCTAGTCTGAAACCCTTGATTTACCAGAAAGCCTATAGTGTACCTCGGCAAGCGAAGCCCTCGGACTTATCGCCCTGAAACCCTTATTCTACGGTTTGCCATCAAAAACTGTCCGAAGTGTTGCAGTATGGAAATTCACCGATTTCTGCCTTTTTCTATCCGCCTTGGGGCGTTGTTTTAAACTGCGAATCTCAAGACATTAACTCGGCAAATAAGTTAGGCGAATTGGCTTTAAACTTAGTATCGATGTTCAATACCAAAAGCCTCATAGGCAGGATATTATATGGAGTAGCAGCTTGGCTCTCTGAGAGCAAGTATCATGTCAGGGAAACCCTGCCAAGGTTTCGAGAAAGCTATCAAAGTGCGCTCAAAAACGGAGATTTGGAAGTGGTCGGTTATTGTGACAAACACAAATCTCAATATTCCTATTTTGTCGGGCAAGAGCTTACCGACCTCTAACATGAGATTGCCGAGTCTAGCAACCTGCTCGCTCAACTCAAACAATTAATAAACTGGCAGTGCAATCAAATATTTCATCAAGGGGTGCTTAACTGCCTGAGTCAGGCAGATATTCCCTGCACTTTATCCACAGGCCAAGAAGAGCATCGGCTGCTACTGCTACAGATAGAGCAGCAAAAGTATTTTTGGCTTTTTTTCAAAAATCTCGCTATAACAGTACAGAAAAAAAGGTAATTGCCAATATTAATGACGGCAGTGAAACTATATTAACTCTTTTTTACAACTAACTAAAATACGGAGTAGGAGTTGCCAGAAATTATCAAAACCGACTCGCTGAATTACTGTGCTATCCAGGCGCAGTAATTCAAGTCTGGACAAATCGGATTTACAATGTTATTCAGGCAATGGACAATTGCAGAGTTTTAACAGTAGGGGTGATAGATGAAAATCCGATCCTGCTCTTGGGCGTCACGGATAGCGGCAAGGGGATTTCCCCGGAGATGTTGCCGCGAATCTTGGAGCGGTTCATTACCACAAAAAACGCTAACGAACGCTGCAAGTTGGGACTGGATATTGTTAAAAAAATTGTGGAAAAACATTCGGTTAAAATAGAAGTAGCGTCAGTTATAAGTCAAAGGACTTTTAACGTGTCAATCCCGATCGCCGTTTAGCGCTATCGCACTAAAAATCCTACCGATGCGCGACTAAAAATGCAACTCTAGACCGATGTCAAACCTCGATTGCGGTCAGCGTGCCGCAACTGTAAAATCTGAAATCTAAAATGGTATTAATTGCCGGTTCCACCTGCATCTATCCCCCTTGATTTGCCCATGTCAACCACAGTTTCTGATACCCAAAGCTTGCTAGAACAGGCTATCGACCCCAAACCGCCGGTGCTGCCTCCAGAAACACCCTTGAAAATCGCGATCGCTGCCATGACTCAGGCGAGGGCCAGTTGCATTTTAATCGCTCAGGGCCAGCAACTGCTCGGAATTTTTACAGAGCGCGATGTTGTGAAAATAACTGCTAGGGAAATACCGCTAGCAGGGGTGGCAATTTCTGAGGTAATGACTGAAAACCCGATCGCCCTGAACCTCGATAAAGCGGGGAATATCTTCAGGGTATTGAGCATATTGCGATCGAAAAGAATCCGTCACTTGCCCCTCACAGACGAAGGCGGAAACTTGCGAGGCGCCATCACCTGCGAAAGCATCCGTCAAATCCTGAAACCGGGCGACTTGCTGAAAATGTGGCGCGCAGAAGAAATTATGACCGCAGAAGTAATAGTTACTTCAACTAGCACCTCTGTTTTAGAAGTCGCAAAACAGATGATAACCCAGCGCCAAAGCTGCACAGTCATTTGCACTGACAGCGACAACAAACATCAGAAACCTGTGGGCATAATTACAGAAAGCGACATTGTTAAATTCCAAGTTTCTGGACTTGATTTCGCCGGCACTCCTGCCGCCGCCGCCATGAGTTTTCCCCTGATGTCGCTGCAGGTAAAAGCCACATTGTGGCAGGCTCACCAGTTCATGCAGCAGCACCGCATCCGGCGCTTGGTGGTGGTGGACGAGGGAGGATATTTAGCCGGAATTGTCACCCAAAGTACCCTGCTGCAAGCCTTAGATCCGATTGAAATGCAAGCGAATGTCGAGCTTTTGCAAGAAACAGTTGCCGAAAAGCTCCAGGAGTTAAAAAAAGTCAACGAACAATTGCAAACAGAAGCACTTCGGAGAACCGCAGTAGAGGAACAGTTGAGGATTTTAAATAAAAGTTTAGAAGAAGAAACTAAACAGCGAACTTTAGAATTAATTAATGCTAACAGTCAGTTAAAAAAGGAAATACAAGACCGCGCCACCGCTGAAGCTGAAGTCCGCCGCCTCAACAGCGAACTCGAACAGCGAGTTCAAGACCGCACGGTTCAACTAGCAGCCAGCAACGAAGAATTGCAGCAAGAAATTAGCGGTCGCCAATTGCTAGAAAAAAAATTGCATTTTTCGGAAAGCAAAGTGCGCGCAGTTTTTGAAGCGATGACAGACATCGTTTTCGTGCTAGACAATCAGGGCAACATAGAAGTTTTGCCGACAAATACTGCTGCGTTTTCCGAGCCGGATTGCGATCTAGTCAGCCTGACGATTGAACATTTTTTTGACGACAACAACCCGGATAATTGGTGGGTGTTAGTTCAGCAGGTGTTAGAGACGCAACAAACGCTCAATTTCGACTACAGCTTAACAGTTGGCGACCGCGAAATTTGGTTTTCTGCCTGCATTTCTATCTTCTCAAAAGATGCAGTGATTTGGGTTGCCCGCAACATCAGCGCCCGCAAAATAGCCGAGTCAGCGCTGTGCCAAAAAAATGCAGAATTATTTCATACCTTGGAAGAACTGAAGCGCACTCAAAAAGAACTGATTCAATCAGAAAAAATGGCAGCCCTCGGACAGTTAATTGCCGGAGTTGCTCACGAAATCAATTCTCCTTTAGGGGCGATTCGCTCCTCGGTGCAGAACATCGCCGACTTCTGGGCCGAACAATTGCAGCAGTTGCCGATATTTTTCCAGCAACTATCCCCGGAAAGGCAGCAGGATTTTTTTGCGCTGCTGCACAAGTCAAGCCAAGAAACAGACACCTTATCTAGTAAAGAAAAACGTCAGTTGAAAAAACTTTTGCAGCGGCAATTGGAATCAGAAAAAATTGAGAACGCGGACAGCCTTGCTTGTACATTATTAGATATTGGCATAGGCAATTTAGAAAAATTTTTACCTTTATTGAAAGATAGCCAAAGTCAAAATATTTTACAAACTGCCTACCAATTCGCTACGGTACAAAAAAGCACTAAAAATATTGCTACGGCGACAGATAGGGCAGCTAAAATCGTTTTTGCTTTGAAAAGCTACTCTCGTTACGACCAGTCTGGTTCCAAGGTCATCGCTAATATTACCGACGGTATTGAGACTGTTTTAACGCTTTACCACTACCAAATCAAACACGGTGTGGAAGTAGTCAGAAACTATGGTACTGATTTGCCCTCTGTGCTATGCTATCCTGATGAGCTCAATCAAGTTTGGACGAATTTGATTCACAATGCTTTACAAGCGATGGGCCACAAAGGAGTGTTGAAAATTGATGTCAAACACCAAGATAACGTAATATTAGTCAGTATTACCGACAGTGGCCAAGGCATTCCCCCAGAGATTATGCCGAGAATTTTTGAGCCGTTTTTCACGACCAAACCTCCAGGAGAAGGCAGCGGTTTGGGATTGGATATAGTTCAGAAAATTCTGGAAAAACACCAAGGTGAACTGCAAGTAGAAAGCGTTCCCGGTAAAACAAAATTTACTATATCCTTGCCCATCGAAATCCCGGATAGCAATTAAAAAAATGGGGAAATGCCCCAAATTTTCAAATTAAAGAGAAGTAAAGTTTTATGCCAAAACCAGTAATTTTGTGCGTTGACGATGAAGTTGTGGTCTTAAACAGTTTAAAAATTCAACTTAAAAAAGAATTTGGGGATGCTTACCTCTATGAAGTAGCAGAAAATGCAGATGAAGCTCTGGAAATTATCGAGGAAATTCAAGAAGAAGATGAAAGTGATATTTTTGTCATAGTATCTGACTGGTTAATGCCAGGTATTAAAGGAGACGAATTTTTGATTCGGGTTCACCAAAAATATCCCAAGATTGTGAAAGTCATGCTGACCGGGCAAGCCGACGAAGTAGCAATAGCACGGGTGAAAGAGCAAGCAAACTTGCACCGCTGTTTGTATAAGCCCTGGGATCGCAAAGAATTAGTGGAAACTCTCAAATCGGGTTTGGCAAAAATATGAACAATAAACCTGTGATTATTTGCGTGGATGACGAACCGATAATTCTTGAAAGTTTGAAAATTGAGTTAAAAAAAGCCCTGGGAGAAGAACACTTATTAGAAACCGCTGAAGGCGGCGAAGATGCTTTAGAGCTAATCGAGGAATTGCTGGCAGAGGGCTGCGAAATCGTGGCAGTAATTTCCGACTATCTGATGCCAAATATCAAAGGAGACGAATTGCTGAAGCAGATTCACAGAATTTCGCCAAAAACTATCAAAATTCTGCTGACGGGTCAAGCAGACCTTGAAGCAGTGGCGAATACTATTAAATATGCTAAATTGTACCGCTACATATCGAAGCCTTGGCAGTCAGAAGATTTGAAATTGACTGTGAAAGAAGCGGTCAACAGCTATTTTATGGAGAAGCAATTAGCGGAACAAAACGCTCAACTCCAAAAGCTGAATCAAGAATTGGAAACTGTGGTTGAGGAGCGGACTGCACAACTACGCTTGTCTGAGGAAAAGTTTGCCAAAGCTTTTCGTTCTTCTCCCAACCCGATTACTATTACCAGACTTAAAGATGGTCGTTATTTAGAAATTAATGAGGCTTTTTGCCAGACAATCGGTTATTCGGCAGCAGAAATTATGGATCGCACGGCGCTTGATTTGAATCTTTGGGAAAGTAAAGAAGCCCGCGCCAAGTTGTTGACAATGTTAGACGAGAAAAAAAAAGTTCTCAACTACGAATTTAATTTTCGCACTAAAAGTGGGGAACTCAGAACCGGGCTGCTGTCAGCAGAAATTATTGACATTCATGGCGAAACCTCGGTGATTTCTGTGATTCAAGATATTAGCGATCGCAAATTAGCTGAAGAAAAACTCCAAGCTGTAGCGGCTTCTTTAGCAGCAGCGCAAAGAATCGCCCGCGTCGGTAATTGGGAATGCGATTTCTCGGCTAACACAACTACTTGGTCGGAAGAATTATCTCGGATTTTCGGGCTCGATTCAACCCAGGTGCCGCCAACACTAACTGAGTTTTCGCAATACGTGCATCCGGACGATCGACAGAAGTGGCAAACAACCATCGACGCTGCTATTGCTAGCGGACAATGCTACAGTTTGGAATATCGAATTCTGCGGCGGGAACCGACAATTGCTGCGGATAACTGCCCGGCACAAACAAGTGAAGGTGGCTTCATCCGCTACATCGAAGCCAGAGGGGAAGCAGTTGTCAACCAACAAGGGCAAGTGACAAAACTCTTCACAACTTTGATGGACATTACCCCCCGCAAGCTGGCCGAGATCGCCCTAGCAGAGAGCGAAGAAAAATACCGCCATTTAGTGGAAACTTCCCAAGATATTATTTGGTCTTGCGATGCTGAAGGACATATTACTTTTGTGAACCAAGCCGTTAAACAAATCTACGGTTACGACCCTGAAGAAATGATCGGCTGTTCTTTTAGCGATTTCTTAGCGGCAGGACAAATAGACCGCAGCTGGGAACTTCAGCAGTGCTTGCTGACGGGAGATGCTGTGTTTCAGTACGAAAGTATAGTATTAGGAAAAGACGGCAGATTGATTGATGTAAATACGAAGGCGATCGCGCGCTTCGACGCAGAAGGAAACATCACTGGCACAACGGGCACAACTAGCGATATTACTGAGCGGAAACAAGCAGGAATAGCCCTACAAAAAGCCAAAGAAGAAGCCGACAGAGCCAACAGGGCGAAAAGTGAATTCCTCTCGAATATGAGCCACGAATTGCGAACTCCCCTCAACGCAATTCTCGGTTTCACCCAACTGCTGGCTCGCTCCGCAGCCCTCGGTGCCGACCAACAGCAATACTTAGGAATTATTAGCCGCAGCGGGGAACATTTGCTCGAGCTGATCAATAATATTCTGCAAATGTCAAAAATTGAAGTCGGGCTTGTGACACTTAATAACAGCACCTTCGATTTGCATAAAATGCTAAAGAATACTGAAGATATGCTGAAGCTGCAAGCGGAAAAAAAAGGGTTGCAGTTAATTTTTGATTCCACGCCAGACTTACCTCAATACGTAGAAGCCGACGAAAGCAAGTTGCGCCAAGTATTGATTAATGTAGTGGGTAATGCTATTAAGTTTACTGCGGAAGGTGGTGTTAACTTGAGAATTAAACATGAGCTGTTAGCAAATAAAAATGACGGACTGATTTCCCTAAATAACACTTGCTGCTTACTATTTGAAGTTGAAGATACGGGCTTGGGAATTTCTGTGGCAGAAATGGACAAGTTGTTTAAACCTTTTGCACAAACAGAAAGCGGGAGAAAAGCTCAAGAAGGAACGGGTTTAGGCTTGCCTATCAGCGAACAATTCCTGCATTTAATGGGAGGAAAAATAACTGTGACAAGCACCGTCGGTCGCGGCAGCATTTTTAGATTTGATGTTAAAGTGTCGCTCCCTAATGCAGTGGAAATTCAGGTGGCTCAAACCGCTCGTCGCGTTGTGAGTCTCGAACCCGGACAGCCGGAATACCGCATTTTAGCTGTTGACGATCGCCTGGAAAGTCGCTTGCTGTTGGTCAGAATGCTGACATCCCTCGGGTTTGCTGTGCAGGACGCTGAAAATGGCGTTCAAGCTGTGGAAATGTGGTCGAGTTGGGAACCTCATTTGATTTGGATGGATATGCGGATGCCGGTGATGGACGGCTATGAAGCTACTAAACAGATTAAAGCGCATTTGAAAGGTCAAGCAACGGTGATTATTGCTCTGACGGCAAGTGCTTTTGATGAGGATCGATCGCTGATTTTGTCTGCTGGTTGCGATGATTTTGTAGCGAAGCCTTTTCGGGAGCAAGTGATTCTGGAAAAGATGGCTAAGTATTTGGGAGTCCGCTATGTTTACGATCGAGAAGCTTCGCCAAGTTCTGAGCCTGTGGCGTCGGGTGAGGTTTCTACGGCAACTGAAACGGCTGATTTTCCTTTTACGCTCAATGCTTCATTTTTTGAAGCTATGCCTGCTGAATGGGTTGATGAATTGTACGCGGCGGCGGATGCGGTTGATAACGAGGAGATTTTTCGGCTGCTGTTGTTGATTCCTCCGATTAATGCTGATTTTAGCAGGGCGCTCGCGGATTTGGCGAATAACTTCCGGTGCGATCGGATTATCGATTTGATTGAGGAGTTTAGAAATTTTTGAAGGAAGTTCGGCAACGGATTGTATAACGGATTTAAGGGATGGATGTTGAGGTTCGAGGTGCGAGGGGCGGGTTCGGGATGATTGATGATTTAGGTCGATCGACTATTTGTAAAATTGCCTGCGGGCGATCGGCTAATTTACCTGTAGCCAAGCTCCCAACCCTGCTAATCATCAGTCATTCCCAAATCTAAAATCTAAAATCTAAAATCTCTACTGTTATAAGTTATGTAAATATAAAAGTAGTTGATTCACGAGGGAGTGCTATAATGATTATTTAACCAGTTTTCATAATCTCAACTCTTCTCAATTTAACACAAAATATCGCTCGATGACCACCAATAAAACAGAAGAGAATAAAGCCAACATATTAATTGTTGATGATACTCCAGAAAATTTGCAAGTTTTATCAGCAACGCTGTTGGATCGCGGCTACAAAGTTCGGGGCGTAATTAACGGCAAAATGGCAATCAGAGCGGCGCGAGCGGGTTCTCCAGACCTGATTTTGCTCGACATCAAAATGCCGGAAATGGACGGCTACGAAGTCTGCATGCAGCTCAAGGCAGATCCGAAAACATCAGAAATTCCCGTTATTTTTATCAGCGCTTTAAATGAAGTATTGGACAAAGTAACCGCCTTTCAAGTTGGAGGTGTGGATTTTATCACAAAACCCTTTCATGTAGCAGAAGTATTAGCGAGAATCGAACACCAACTAACTATCCAAAGACTGAAAAAACAATTGCTCGATCGCAATACCGAACTGCAACAAGAAATAATAGAACGCAAAAAAGCCGAAGAAGCCGCGGCCGCAGCATCGCTCGCAAAAAGTCAATTCGTTGCCAACATGAGCCACGAATTGCGGACTCCCCTGAACGCCATCCTGGGTTTTACCGAAGTCATGAGCCGCGACTCTTTCCTGGGCCACGAAAATCTCGAAAATCTCCGAATTATTAACCGCAGCGGTCAACATTTGCTGGAACTAATTAACGATGTTTTAGACTTGTCGAAAATAGAAGCAGGGATAATTGCCTTAGATGAACGCAGCTTTGACCTTTATCAACTTCTTGACACTCTCGAAGAGATGTTTCAAATCAAAGCTGAAACTAAGAATTTGCAACTGAAATTTTTCGTGCAGCCGAATGTTCCCCACTATATAAAAACTGACGAAAAAAAGCTGCGCGTCTGCTTAATTAACCTGCTGGGAAATGCCATAAAATTTACTCTCGACGGCGGCCGTATTTGCCTGCGCGTGAGCGTGGAAAGCAAGCAGCAGCTCGCCGAATCGGAAATTTATCCTAACTCTACCTCGGGCGAGCCATTTTTAATTTTGTTTGAAGTTGAAGATACGGGAGTTGGTATAGCAGCAGCCGAAATTGACACTTTATTTGATGCTTTCGTGCAAACTGAAGCAGGTAGAAATGCGGCTGACGGTACGGGATTGGGTTTGACAATTACTAAAAAATATGTGCAGATTATGGGCGGAGATATTGGGTGCAAAAGTGTTTTAGGTGAGGGAACGAGTTTTAAATTTAATATCCGAGTATTTCCCGCTATTTCGTCGGAAATAACAGTGGCGACATTGCAGCGGGCGATCGGATTAGAAGCAGATCAACCGATTTATCGGATTTTAGCAATTGACGACAATCAAGAAAATCGGCGGCTGCTGGTTAAAATGCTGCAACCAATTGGTTTTGAAATCCGAGAAGCGGAAAACGGCCACCAAGGTGTTGAAATTTGGGAAAGTTGGCAGCCTCATTTAATTTGGCTGGATACACGAATGCCAGTAATGGACGGTTTTGAAGCTGTCAGACAAATTAGAGCTAAAGAGAAACAAACTCAGCGGCGAACTGTAATTATTGCTCTGACTGCTAGCACTTTTGAGGAAAGAAAAGGCGAAATTATTGCTGCAGGTTGCGACGATTTTGTGCGAAAACCTTTTCAAGAACAAATCCTCTTTGATAAGATGGCTTGCTACTTGGGAGTGCGCTATCTTTATCAAGAGTTGCCCCGGCTTCCAGTCGGGGGTTTAGGGCGTTATTTTGTGAGCGAAAAACCCGATTCATTTTTCGGAGGGCTGCTGGCCCAGATGCCTCAAAGTTGGGTGCAGGAACTCTACGAGGCAGCTAATGATGTTAATGAGGAGCTGGCGATTGAAATTGTCGATCGCATTTGGGAAAGTCATCCAACGTTAGCTCATGCTTTAAAAGATTTACTTACTGATTACCGAATCGACAAGATAATGGATTTAACTCAATCGAGTTTAAAATAAATGGATAATAGCGAAATTAAAGTATTGGTGGTTGATGACCAACCGAGCAATCTGCGGTTTTTATCCAAGCTGCTAATAGCCCAGGGGTATCAAGTTTACCAAGCTATTTGCGGTCAACTGGCGTTGAATGTGGCGATCGCCCATTGCCCCGATTTAATTTTGCTCGACATTAGAATGCCGGAAATGAACGGTTATGAAGTTTGTCGGAGACTGAAAGCGACAGCGGAAACCGAACAAATTCCGGTGATTTTTTTAAGCGTATTAGATGAAATGAACGATAAATTACAAGCTTTTAGAGTTGGGGGCGCCGACTATATTACTAAACCATTTCAAGTAGAAGAAGTTTTAGCGCGCATCGACAAGCAAGTCGGCTTGCAAAAACTGCAACAGCAATTAAAAGAGCAAAATTATCAACTGCAACAGTCGCAGTCGCTGCTTGCTAGCATATTAAATAGTTCCTTAGACGGTGTGGTGGCTTATTCTGCAGTCCGCAACAGTGAGGGAAATATTGTGGATTTCCAGTGGCTGTCGATTAACCCTGCAGCAGAAAAATTTTATGGTCTGCTATTAAATGAGATAGTTGGCAAGAATTTGTTGGCCGAACTTTCCCAAGTTCGCAATAATGGGTTATTTGATTTGTATGTTTCTGTAGTAGAAACAGGAGAAACTGTAGACCGAGAATTTTCTTACGAACATGAGCGAGATACAATTGTTTGGCTGCACATTGTTGCGGTCAAGTTAAACGATGGCCTGGCAGTAACATTTCGCAACATCACCGATCGCAAACGAGCAGAAATTGCCCTGCGAGACAGCGAAGAACGCTTCCGCGCCATATTCGAGCAAGCTGCGGTCGGCATAGCTAAAACTGCGCTTAGCGGTCAATTTATGCGGGTAAATCCCGGCTTTTGCCAAATTGTCCGCTATGCAGAATCGGAATTGTTGCAGAAAAATTGGCAGGCAATTACTCACCCGGATGATATCGAAGCTGATAGAGAATACGTGCGATCGCTGTTATCCGGGAACATTCAAACTTTTTCTATGGAAAAGCGTTTGCTCTGCAAAGATCGGGCAGTGCGCTGGGCAAATGTTACTGTTTCGGCAATGCGCGATGCCAATGGGACGCCGCAGTATTTGATTTGTGCTATCGAGGATATTTCCCAGCGCAAGCTAGTACAAGAACTGCTGCAAGCGAGTTTAGACACTCAAACCCGCTACGCTCAAGAATTAACTCGTTCTAATGCCGAACTCGAACAGTTTTCCTACGTGGCTTCTCACGATTTACAAGCGCCTTTGAGTACGATTGCGGGCTACGCTCAACTATTAGAAAAGCGCTGTCACAACCAACTTGATGCCCAAGGAAATAAATTTATCCGCAATATTGTTAACTCTTGCGGGCGGATGCAGGCACTGATTGATGATTTGCTGGAATATTCGCGGGTAGGTCGCAGCGAGAAACCTTTTGATATGATAGATTGCAATCTGGTTTTTGAGGATGCTTGCGCTAATTTGCAGTTGGCCATCCGCCAAGATCGAGCTTCTGTTACTAGGGGCGATTTGCCAAGGGTAAGAGGTGACAGTTTTCAACTGCTGCAACTGTTTCAAAATTTAATTGGCAACGCGATTAAGTACCGCAGCAGCGAGGCGCCGATGGTGCGCGTCAGCGCTTCGCGTCAGGGGGATAGCTGGGTGTTTTCAGTGCAGGACAACGGTATTGGGATTGCCGAACAGTACCATCCGCGAATTTTTCAGCTTTTTCAGCGCTTGCACAGCCAAAAACAGTATTCTGGAACTGGTATCGGTTTAGCGATTTGTCAAAGAATTGTCGCTCGGCATGGCGGCCGCCTTTGGGTAGAATCAGAACCCAATCGAGGCTCGACTTTTTATTTTTCTATTCCTATACCAAAGTGAAGTCAGCACTCCGCCTGCAGCAGTCACCCGTCCTTTACTTAAGCTTTAAATATCTTTATCTTTTCTTTACAAAAATGCTCATAAAGTGTAGCATATTCACTGATGACATCGAGCTAAAAATCTATCAGGATAAATGTATTAGCTCGATCCTTATACAATTTATAAATCAGCGGTGCGCGTAAGACTTGTCAGTTTTTTTCAACTGTATCCAGAGCATCTTGCTTTGGGATGCAGTAGTTTCCCTAGTAGTTCGCGGACAAGGATTTGTGATGTCTTTGCAGTTTGCCGGTTCTCGGACAGACTGCCAAGTGAAACAAGCATGATTCGCAAACCTTTGCAAATCAACGAAAACCGTAAATTGCTGCAACACAAATTCAGTATTCTCAGCCAGATTTGCCGGATGATGGCAACAGATGCTTTGCAGGCGCTCAGACACGGATCAAAGTCCCGCCACCTCCCAAAAGCCGTTCTTAGTGAGGCAAAGGCGTGAATTATAAAAAGAAAAAATTTACTCTTTTAATAGCAAACGATGACGAGGACACGCGCTTTTTGGTGGAGGAAGCACTGCGAGAAGTTCGATTAGGAATTAGGAGCAAGTTTGTGGAAAATGGAGAACAAGTGCTAGAGTATTTGTACCGTCGCGGTCAATATGTTGGTAGCAGCAATTGGCACCAGCCAGACCTGATACTTTTGGATCTGAATATGCCGAGGCTTGACGGGCGAGAAACACTAACTTCGATCAGATCTGACCCTCATTTGCAACAGATTCCGGTTGTAATCCTCACAACTTCGCACCGCAGCGGAGATATCTTGCTTTGCTACCGCTTGGGTGCCAATTCTTTCATATCCAAACCAGTCACTTTTGAAGGATTGCTTGAAGTAATGAAGACTTTATGTGAGTATTGGTTTGAAATTGTTTCACTGCCGCCGGATATGTAAGCTTTAATTGAGGGCTAAATCGATAGTTTGAGTGTAGAGTGAATTTGATAAACTGACAGATTAGCCCGCTCGCAAGTATCGCTATCAAAACTCACAAGTTTCCTTCGACCCGCTCCGAACGCTATAGTTGTGTTAATACGTAACCAATGTCTGAAAATTTTGTTGGTTGAGGATGACCTCGCAGCTCCGACAATGATCGAAGACCTTTTAGGGTCATTGAGCGAGTCTCTATTTCTTCTCCAAACTGTTAAGTCTCTGGAGATAGGAGTCGCGTGTCTGGAAGTAGAAAAGTTTGACGCCGTACTATTAGATTTGTCAGTGTCAGACAGTTTGGGGGGAAGCGAGACGATCGCAGTTTTGAAAGCGCGATGGCCCACTGTGCCAATTGTGGTGCTTAGAGATATCAACGATGAAAATACGGCGCTGTCGGTATTGGGCTGGGGCGCTCAAGATTGTTTGGTAAAGGGAAGATTTCACAGAGAAATGCTGGTGCGGGCAATCCATTACGCGATCGAACGCCAGCAAATCGAAGAACAATTGCGGCAGCAGACCCTCCGAGAGCGGCTGTTGGGCAAAATGATCGAACATATTCGATCGTCAATAGACGCGGCAAGTATTCTCCAAAGTACCGTCGCAGAAGTGCGCAAATTTCTCAAAACAGACCGCGTTTTAATTTATCGCTGTCAGGATTGGGCGTCTCAACTCGACGGGGAAGAGCAAAAAGGTGCGATCGTCGCAGGTGAGGGTTTGCCATTGGGTTATATTGAAAACCAAAATATTAGTGCTGCTTTGGCGGTGTCATGCTTTGTTTTGGTCGAATCCCAGTCGGTACAAGCAATAGCAGATGTCAGCGCTGCCGACTTGACTGGCAGTTGCAAAGAATTGCTGGCAGATTGTGAAATGACAGCAGTTGTAAGCGTGCCAATTTGGCAATCTGGCGACTGGGAAACGGTAAAACAAAGACTAGGAAGCACTGTTTGGGAAGTAGAAAAAACAGAAGATGCAGCCGAAAATTATATCGGGCTGTCGGCGAATGGCAAACCGCAGGCGCAGGGTTCAAGTGCGCCGGATTCGATCGCATCCAATGGCAATAGTTTGTGGGGAATGCTGACAGCATACAATTGCAGCGGTGTCAGGGAATGGCAGCAGTGGGAAATAGATTTTTTACAGCACTTGGCAAATCAAATGGCGATCGCGATCGAACAATCTCAACTTTACCGCCAGCTAGCAATAGCCAATCAAAAATTGCACCAACTGGCAACTACTGACGGACTGACTGGCATTGCCAATCGTCGCCAGTTCGATCGCGTTTTCAGATTAGAGTGGCGCAGATTGGCAAGAGAGCAACTGCCGCTGTCTTTAATTATGTTTGACATCGACTTTTTTAAACTTTACAACGAGTTTTACGGGCACGTCGGCGGGGACGATTGTTTGCGCCAAGTTGCCGGGGCGATCGCCACAGCTGCCAAGCGGGCTGGGGATTTGACCGCCCGCTACGGCGGCGAAGAATTTGCCGTAGTGCTGCCGAACACTAGCGCCGAAGGGGCAAACGTTGTCGCCCGGGAAATTTGTGACCGCATCGCCAGCTTGAAACTGCCCCACGCGCGATCGTCGATCGGCCCCTACGTTACCCTCAGTGGCGGCACTGCTACGGCCATTCCTTCTGCCCAGGAATCTCCCGACACCCTAATTCTGGGCGCTGACAGCGCCCTTTATCAAGCCAAAACCCAAGGCAAAAATCGCATTTGTCACGCCAGCAGTAACTAGGAATCTTCCCCGATTTTTATGTAAAAGTTGAAGGTAATTGGTAATTGGTAATACCGTGTTTAATTTTTTACTCACAACTCACAACTCATAACTCATATCGTTGACTTTGCATCGGAATAATAATTTTCGGAGTGCAGTGCCAGCGGGACGCGAGCGAGTGACCCGGAGCGAGCGGAATGCACTCCGAAAGCAGGCTATAATTCCGATGTTACCGTATTTGATATTACCCATTACCGCTCCCCAATTTCCCATTACGAATTCCTAATTTATTCCCCCTTTCTTTGAGGTCGTACCAGTTAAATTCGACCGCACTGGAATTTCAATCACAAACTCCGCTCCTTCTCCTGGTGTCGAAATACAGCTCAATCGGCCGCCGTGGCGATCGACTATAATCGAGTGAGAAATCGACAGTCCCAAACCCGTGCCCTTTCCCACAGGTTTAGTCGTGAAAAACGGGTCAAACAGCCTCGCTCGCACCTGCTCCGGTATCCCCCGCCCGTTGTCCGCAATAGATACCGCTACGAAGCCCGCAGCAGCCTGATAACTGCGAATAGCGATCGTGCTGGGATGTCGATCGCACTCCTCGATCGGACGCTGCTTGTCCCGTTCTTCCAAAACATCGATCGCATTAATCAAAATATTCATAAATACCTGATTCAACTCGCCCGGAAAACATTCAATTTGCGGCAATTGTTGGTAATCTTTAACTATCTGAATCCCCGGACGGCTGCTGTGAGATTTTAACCGATTTTGCAAAATCATCAAAGTGCTATCAATTCCCTCGTGAATGTTGACCGACTTCCCAGCGGACTCGTCCAAGCGGGAAAAGTTGCGCAAGGATTTCACGATCTCGACAATTCGCTCGGTTCCTACTTGCATCGAATTAAACAATTTCGGGAAATCCTCAGCAATATAATCCAAGTCTATTGCATCAATTTTATCCAAGACTTGGACCGGAGGATTAGGACAGTAATGCTGGTAAACTTTAATCAATTCCAGCAAATCTAAAGTGTAATTACGAGCCGGACTGAGATTGCCGTGAATAAAGCTAACGGGGTTATTAATTTCGTGAGCAACACCAGCAACTAACTGACCCAAACTCACCATTTTTTCATTTTGAACGAGCTGAGCTTGAGTAGTTCTGAGTTTGTTAATAGCTGCTTCTAACTCTAGCGCTTTTGAACGTTCTCGCGCTTCCGATTCCTGCAAAGCTGACTCGGCTTGTTTGCGCTCGGCAATTTCAGTTTGTGCTTGCTCAAACAGCGTCGATTGCTGGATCGCGATCGCCAACTGCACGCTAATTTGTTGCAGACACTCAACCTCAATTTCCAGCCAGCGGCGGCGGCCCGCGCACTCGTGGGCAATCAATAGCCCCCACAACTTCTCGCCTTGCAAAATCGGCACTACCAAATTAGCTCGCACCTGATATTGACTTAATAAATTAATGTAGCACTCGGAAAGACCAGCTTTGTAAATATCATCCACAGCTACAGCGCGACCGTGTTCGTAAGCAGAAGCATAGCTGTATTCAAAGCAGGAATTGTTAATAGTTAGTCCCTGAATCGACTGCCAATTTTGGCCGACAGACTCGACAGTTACAAAACCGCTCCAATCGGGATTAAAGCGATAAATAACTGTCCGGTCTGTTTGCAAAAATTGCCGTACTTCAGCAACAGCTTTTGTCAAAATCTCTTCTAAATTTAGAGAAGAGCGAATGCGTTCCAGCATCCCTACCACCAAGCGTTCTCGCTTTAATTGCTGGCGCAAGATAGCCTCGGCAAGTTTGCGAGAGCTAATATCTTCAATCACACCAATTAAGTAGCTCGGTTTCCCAACTCTATCCCGCACTAAAGATACAGTCACATTAGTCCACACAAATGAACCGTCTTTGCGAACAAAGCGTTTCTCAAGTGAATAATTAAAAATTTCCCCAGCTAACAGTCTGTTGGCAGACTCGACATCTACTTCTACATCTTCTGGGTGAGAAATATCCCGAACTTTTCGCGCTTTCAGTTCCAATTCAGAGTATCCGACAATATTGCAAAAGCCTTGATTTACCCTCAACAATTGACCGTCTGGCCACACTTTAACAATGCCGAGCGCCACTTGTTCAAATACAGCTCGAAATCGCTGTTCGCTTTGTTGCAAAGCAGTTTCGGATTTTTTGCGATGGGTAATGTCCATTGCCGTGCCACACAGTCGCACCACCTGACCAAACTCATTTTTAACAGCTTTTCCTTTAGCGTTAACGTGCCTAATTTCTCCTGATGGAAAACAGATGCGGTGGTCGATGTCGTAAGCTATCCCTTCAGTCACTGCCTTTTGCACAACTTGTGTAAACCTTTCTTTGTCCTCGGGATGAATTAGCTCTAAAAGTTCTTCCATTGTCGGCGGCCGATTCAATTCTCGACCGTAAACTCGAAACAGTTCTTCCGACCAAGTAATAATTCCTGCCTCCCTATCGAATTCCCAATTGCCGATGCGGGCTATTTTTTGCGCTTCTTGCAACTGTTCGGCAAGTTGTTGCAGAGATGCGATCAACAGCGTTTTTTCCGCTTCTGCTGCAACGCGGGCGCTGATATCTTTGTGAGTACCAGCCATCCGCAACGGCCCACCCCATTCGTCGTACTCTACTACCTTGCCAATCGCCATAATCCACTGCCAATCTCCGGTTTTGTTGAGCATCCGAAATTCAACTTCATAGATATCAGTGCGACCTTCCAAATAGGAGTTTAAAGATTCCATTACCTTCGGTCGGTCTTCGGGATGCAGCAAACTTTCCCAAGCTTGGAACTTATTTTCAATTTCTGTTTCTGCGTAACCGAGCATTGATTTCCAATGAAAATCAAAATAATTTTCGCCAGTAACTATATTCCAATCCCACAGCCCCAAAGAGCTGCCTGAAAGCGCTAACTGCAATCGCTCTTGACTGAGTTTTAAGGCCGATTCGGTGCGTTTTATTTCTGTGAGGTCGGCAATTATGGCTATCATTCCTATTGGTTTACTGGCGCTATCTTTAATGCTGTCAGCTCGCAATGAAGTTTCTATAATCTCGCCATTTTTAGTCTTGATTTCAATTTCACTCTCCCAGGAAAAACCTTTCCGCAGCACCCTAAATAACTTTTTCAAATCTTGAGATTTGGCGTACATTACTGCTGGGCCCCCGGCATTATTTAGTTCTTCAACTGTATAGCCGTAGCGCTGAATAAATGCTTGATTGTGATAAACGGAATAACCGTCCAAATCTGCGATCGCGATCGCATCACTAGCGCTGTCTACAGCTTGAGTTACCAGGCACAGAGTCAGGTCGGCTTGTTTGCGATCGGTAATGTCAAAAATCGCTCCGTCGAGCCACAAAACCAACCCTTCTAGATTGTAAGTCGGCCTACCTCTTTCCGAAATCCACCGCACCGCGCCGTCAGCGCGAACAATCCGGTATTCTAGATTGTACGGCTGTTTCGACTCTACTGCTGCGCTGACTTGTCGATCGACCATTTCAGTATCTGCCTCATGGATGATGCTCGCAAAACTCAAGCGGTTGTTGCTAATAAAATCCCCAGCAGGATATCCGCTAATTGCCTCAATTTCATCGCTAATAAATACCATCGTCGAGTCAGCATCACACAGGCAACGATAGATAGCGCCGGGGATATTCTCAACCAGCGAGCGAAATCTTGCTTCGCTCTCCCGCAAAGCTACTTCTGCCTGTTTTAGCTCAGTAATATCCCGCACCATGCCTTCCCAAACTATATCCCCTTCCGGCCCTATTTCAGTCGGACAATCAACTCGTTCTGGTCTCGAAATCCCTTGCATCCACTTAAGTTTTCCCGGCGGCACAATCGCGCGCCATTCCTGCTGCCAGGGCTGCATATTTGCCGCAGAAAAAGCAATTGATTCTTCAAATCTTTGGCGGTCGTCTGGATGAATCAAACTAAAAACGAGTTGGGGATTATGCTGAAGATTTTCTGGCGGCAATTCATATAAATCGCGGCTGCCAGAAGAAATGTAAGGAAAACTTTTTTTGCCGTCGGTTGAGAGGCGAAATTGATAAATTATTCCCGGCAAATTAGCAGCAAGTTGCCGCAGTCTAGCTTCGCTTTCTTGCTGCGCTAATTGTTGGCGCCTATCCTGAGTGATATCTCGAATTATGCCGACGAGAATTTTACTGCCGTCGGTATTTTCAAAGACAGTTTTTTTAGTAGACAGAATGTGCTTTGCACCGCTGGCGTCCGTAAATATTTCCTCGGTCTCGTTTTCTTTCCCCGTCCTAAACACTTGTTCGTCATTCTGCCAAAAAAAATCAGCTTCTTGTTTTGGGAAAAAGTCGTAATCAGAGTTGCCCAGCAGTTCCTCGCGCTGCTTGCCTATCAGCTTGCAAAAAGCATTATTTAACAGTATCCACCGGTGCTGTTCGTCCTTGACAAAAATTGGATCAGCCAGTGCATCGATCGTATAATTCAAAAACTTTTTACTAGCTTCCAGTTCTGAGAGTGCTAAAATTTTATCCGTAATATCGTGGATAGTTCCTGTCGTCCCCTGCGCCGCGCCGTCGCAGTCAAAAATCAAACCTTCCTGCACTTCCACCCAGCGAATTTCGCCATTTTTGGTAAGATATCGAATTTGATAGCAACAGGATGTTTTTTGATTTTCGCTCAGACCTCTAAACGAATTTAAATATTGGTATCGATCGTCAGAATGAATATAACTCAAACAGGAATTTCCTAAGCTTTCATCAACGGTAAATCCGGTAATTTCCGTCCAAGCCGGATTGAGAAAAGTCCAATTGCCAGCAGTATTTGTTTCAAAAACTACTTCTTTGATATTTTCAACAACCTGCTGGTATTTTTCTTGACTTTTTTGCCATTCTGCTTGCCGTTTCTGGCGGGCGATCGCGCACCTGAGCGTCCGCACCAGCAGCCGGCTGTCTACTTGTCTTTTCACCAGATAATCTTGGGCGCCGGCGGCAATTAACTCTCTGGCCAGTTCTTCGTCATCGGCGGCTGTCAGAATGACGATCGGAATATTTATACCGCAATCTTGCAGCCGGAAAAAAGTATTAAGTTTTGGGCTGTCAGGAAGTGAAAGGTCTAATAAAATTACATCAAAAATCTCGCAGCTTAAAATTTCTATCGCTTCCCGGAGGCTAACTACATTCGTCAAATCAATTGATTGTCCCAGTCGGCGAGGAGACAGCAGTTCTTGAAAGAGTTCTGCATCTTCTGCACAGTGTTCTACTAAAAGAACTTTCAAGCAAGCAGGCGTTAAAGTTGGCTCAAAAACAGATGTCATACCCTTTTAGATTTTAGAGTTTAGATTTTAGAGTTTAGATTTTAGATTTGGAATGACTGAAGACTATCGCGGTTTTGCTCTTGCGTACAGTGGCATTTTTTTTAAACTGGTATCCTTTTGCTATTTTTTAGTTATAAAAAAATCTCAGCAGGTGATACACTTACCTAGCTCATTAATTGGGGAACTTAAAGCCCAGGCTTTAGAGTGCGCTGGGTGCTTGCAGACGCCCCAGATTTATTTGTAGAATTGAGTTGTGCGCTGCAAGTTGTGCGCCTCGCCCCAAACCTCGTACCCAAAATCATCATAAAAAATACTCGGTAAGTGCGAAACGAGCGCGGCTTTAGCCCGCTCGTGGGAAACGACCCGGCGGTTTCAACCGCCTTGAATCCCCTTGCGGGGAGAGGGGTATGGTTGCCCCTTTTGGGAGATATGGTTGTCTCCTTCACCCTTTCAGGGTAATGTTCGCTTTGCCAAAGTTTTGAGGGCTTGTTAAGCTTGCAGCACTGTCTCAGTGACTTTAAGACTGTTTAACTACAAGCGACAGAGCCCAAAACTAGCGTCGCATTCTCCGGTGTCGTGACCCAAAAAACGTAGTCAATGAAGACGTAGGCCCGTCAGTACAGCTTGCTTCGATCTCTCTTACAAGCGAGCGTCCCTTTAGGGCTGAGTTACTGACACTCTTACCAATGTTGCAACTCAACTCTGTCTTAATTTACAACCTTTGGCAGGAGAATAGCAAGGGGTAAGGCAAAAGAGCGCGGAGGAATCAGGACTTGCATTCCTTATACGATTTTAAGTTTTAGATTTGAGATTTTAAATTGCGGTTTGAAGCTTGCCTAAAGTTGCATTCTTTTTTCAAACTGGTATTACTACGAACCTAGGAGAATTACCGTTAGTTTACGGGACACGCTCGCTCGATTGTATCCGGTAAATTACCCGCAATTAGCATCTGTTTGTATTGAGCAATGCAAGTCCTCTCTTTAGGGAGGAACCAAGACTTGCATTCCTTACTACGAACCTAATTACAAACTTAATTACGGTTGTCTAACCGGACACAATTTTACTCAGTTGAGTGGATCAAGTTTTCGGCGGTTTGGGCAGCACAACTGTAAAGACGCTGCCTTTGCCGACATTGCTGCTAATAGCAATCTCACCGTTAAAAGGTTTTAAAAGTTCAATACAAGTATAAAGTCCGAGACCCGTTCCTGTCGGTTCGCCTTCACTTTTTTCCTCGCCTTTAGGTGGCTTAGAGGTGTAAAAAGGGTCAAAAACTTTTGGCAAATCTTCAGATGATATGCCGCATCCCGTATCTGCAATATCCATGTAGATGTTCGAGTCGTCTTGCCTAGTTACGATAGTTAGTTCCCTGCTTTTCTTTTCCCACATAGCATCCATTGCATTATTGATTAAATTATAAAATACTTGAGATATATAGGAATAAATTAATGGAATGCTGGCAATCTGTTCGTCATAAAAGTATTTTTTTCTAATCTTATTTTTAAAATACAGGTTGCCTTCCAGTAGCTGAATTTCTCGCTGCACTAAATCGTTGATATTCACAGGGTGCAAATCTTGCTTTTGCTCTTTTCTGCTTTTCATCATCAGAGTATCCATAATCTGATTGATTTTGGTGACAGCTTGAAAGATATACTTAGTATAATTAAACAGAGAGTCTTCTTGAATTTTTGTGGCTTTTGTTTCAATCAAATCGACGCTAGTCTGGATCACTTGCAGCGGACTTTTGAGGTTGTGAACCATTCCCTGGGTCAAACGTCCGATGATGGCTGTTTTTTCCTGGTCGATTAATTGCTTGGTTTTTTGTTCGACAAGTCTTTCCAGGTTTTGGTTGAGGTGGGCAAGTTCGAGGTTTTTTTCTTCGAGTTTTTTTTGCAAGCTGCGGATTGTCAAGTGAGTTTGAATGCGGCTCAATACTTCTTCGTGCTGGAAAGGCTTAGTGATGTAGTCAACGGCTCCTGTTTGAAAGCCTTTTACTTTATCAAGGGTATCGGAAAGGGCGCTCATGAATATGATGGGAATGTCTTCCGTTGACGGGTCTGCTTTCAAACGCAGGCAAGTTTCAAAACCGTCAATTCCTGGCATCATGATATCCAAAAGAATCAAGTCTGGATGGATGTATTCAATTTGCTCGATCGCACTTTCGCCGTCTAGAGCCACTAATACTTTAAACCCGTAATTCCTTAACAACTCGAAAAGTACGTCAAGATTTGTTTGGTTGTCATCGACAATTAGTATGATGCTTCTTTCGGAATTCTTATCGTTCATATTCAAGGGAAACATTCAAATTTTTGAGTTGAGAGTTGTGGGTTGTGACTTTAAATCGGATTCAAGGGATTTTATGCGGCTCTAGAAACCCGGTTGCTTCGTAGATGCTTCTATTTGCAAAAACCCTTTTAGGAGCGGGCTGCGAGTGCGGGCACCACAAGCAAATTAAGTTGTCACTTCGCCGGAGCAAGGGAGCCCCTGATTGAGAATGGTACTCGCTTGCGCGAGATTTAACTGATTTTAAGTGGTCTGTTAGCTACCGTCAATTTTATGACAAATGTTGCTTCAAAAAATCTCGAATTTGCTTGAGCTGAAATCCTTTAGTAAGTAGGCGTAGGTGATGAACGAAAGGCCCTAATGTCGGGTCAGAACGTTCTAGTTTAGCAGTTTCTTCCAGAATAGCTTCAATATCGCCCATTGCAGCCAATCTTAACAAGGCCAAGACTGACTCTGAGGCAGGAGACACCATCGTTGAGTCAGCAGCAGCAATCTCAGGTGATGCTGTGGGAGTTTGAGCTTTCCGCTTTTTGGTTTGGGCTCCTTCTTCGTAAACCCATTCTAGTCTCAAATGCAGGCGCAATAATTCTAAAAGCTCGTTAGTTTGAATTGGTTTGGTGAGAAAATTATCGCAACCTGCAAGTATGCTCTCTTGCCTGGTAGTCTCGTAAACGTTAGCGGACAAAGCAAGGATAACCACATCTTTTAATTCCGGCAACTGTCGCAGCCGCCTGGTAGCTTCGCAACCGTCCATTACGGGCATCACCAAATCCATTAAAATTATATCCGGTAGAAATTCCTGTGCTTGGTGCAAGCAGTCTTCGCCGTCTGTGGCTTGTGCAATTTCAAAGCCCAAATGAGAAAGCAGCCTGTGCAGCATGGCGCGATTTACTTCGTGATCGTCCACGATGAGCACTTTCCGCTGGCGGCCGCTAAAACCGACAAGCCGGCCTTTTTCTTGCGTGGAGGGGAGTTCTGAACACTGGGCGACGGCGGGCAAGTCCAGATCGAACCAAAATATGCTGCCTTTGCCGGAGGTACTTTGGACGCGAATTTGGCTGCCCATCATTTTGACTAATTTTTGGCTGATGGAAAGTCCCAGTCCGGTACCTTCGACGAAATTGTTATGATCGCCCACTTGATGAAAAGGCAAAAATATTTCTTCTAATTTATTCTGCCCGATGCCAATGCCAGTATCTTCGATGTGAAAGCGAATTTTAGCGGTAGGGGCGCGATCGCCCGTATTTGCTGCTGTTATCACCTCGCGTGCTTCTTTTGTTTCCTGCGGCGGGAGCGACTTTTGCGGAGGGTCTACAGGAGCGGTCAAATTGATTGTTTGAGTGCCACTGGACGCTGTCAAACTAGAGTTTGCCCTGTTGGTTTGAGGAGAATTTTCGGCTGAATTTTGTGCATAACCGACTTTGAATGTAACGCCGCCGCTCTCCGTAAACTTAACGGCATTGCTGAGCAAATTAATCAAAACTTGGCGCAACCTTTTTTCGTCAGCAAAAACGCCGTCTGGCAGCGCAGACAACTGCTCGTAATTAAAGGCAATTCCTTTTTGCTCCGATCGCATCTGGAACAAATCAACAATACTTTTAACAAAGCTGGGAAAATGTACGTTTGTCGGTGACAGTTCCATTTTACTAGCTTCGATTTTCGAGAGGTCTAAAACGTCATTTATCAGCATCAGCAGGTGGTTGCCGCACTGTTGAACGTTGTCGAGACTTTCGTGCTGATCGGCGGTTAAATTCTTATCTAGTTTCAGCAATTGAATGTATCCTAAAATCCCGTTCAAAGGCGTCCGCAATTCGTGGCTCATGTTGGCAAGAAAGTCGCTTTTAGCGCGGTTGGCGGATTCGGCGGATTCTTTAGCTAATTGCAGGGCGGCTTCTGCAAGTTTGCGATCGGCAATTTCGGTTTGTGCTTGTTCAAATAGCGTCGATTGCTGAATGGCGATCGCCAACTGCACCCCCAATTGTTTCAGGCACTCTGCCTCCAATTGCTGCCAGCGACGAGGGCCCGTGCAGTGGTGGGCAATTAACAGCCCCCACAAGTTTTCGCCTTGCAAAATCGGTACTACCAGATTCGCTCTCACCTCGAGCTGAGCCAACAAAGCCAAGTGGCACTCGGCTAGGCCGGCATTGTAAACATCTTCTGTGGCTGTAATTCTGCCCTCTTGGTAAAGAGTAACGTAGGCTTGCCCAAAACAGGGGTCATAAATTTCCATTCCTACAATCGATCGGAAATTTTCGGCAACCGACTCGACAGCGATAAACCCGCTCCAATCCGGATTAAATTGGTAAATAACAGTGCGGTCTACTTGCAAAAAATGCCGCACTTCTTCGACGGTTTTGGTGAGAATCTCTTCTAAATTTAGAGAAGATATAATGCGTTCCAGCATGGCTACTGCCAACTGTTCGCGCTTTAAGTTTTGGCGCAAAATTAATTCTGATTCTTTGCGTTTAGTAATGTCTGTAATCACTCCAATTAAGCCGATTGAACTGCCATTTATATCTTTAATGCTGTCGGCTCGCACCAGAGCAGTTACTGCTTCGCCGCTCTTAGTTCGCAGCGCAAGTTCGCCGCACCAAGAGCGACCTTTGCGAATGCTTTTATAGATTTGTTTGTAACTTTTATGCCGGACATGGAGCACGGCGAGATCGGCGATATCGTTGAGTTCTTCCACCCTGTAGCCGTAACGCTGAATAAAGGCTTGATTGTGGTAAATAGGCCGCCCTTTCAAGTCGGCGATCGCGATCGCGTCGCTGGTACTTTCGACGGCTTGAGTGACCCGCAGTAAAGCTAATTCTGCTGCTTTGCGATCGCTGATATCCGTCATCGAACCCACCATCCGCAGGGGATTGCCGGCTTTGTCCCATACTGCTTGAGCGCGGGCGAGCACCCACTTATAGCTGCCGTCTTTGCACTGCAAGCGGTATTCGGCGGCGTAATTGGGGGTTTGCCGATCGAGATAATCTTGGATTGCTGCTTGCACCCGCGAGCGATCGTCTGGATGGACGCGATCGATCCATGCGCTGCTGCTGTCGATTTCGCCGTCTGCGCAACCAATAATTTCAAGCCAGCGGGCTGAGCGAAAAACTTCATTTGTTTGAAGATTCAGGTCCCAAATTCCGTCTTGATTGCCTTTGAGAACTAACTGCCAGCGTTCTTCACTTTTGCGCAATTCTTCTTCGGCTTGTTTGCGCTGAAGATGATCGCCCAACTGAGTCGCTAGCGCCTTGACCAACTCTACTATACGCGGTTCCATAATCGATCGGTCGCGCTTGCAGAATACTAAAACTGCCAGCACCTCTGCGCTAGCGCGGATTGGCACTCCGAAACAACCTTTCAATCCGACTTCTGCCGCCATTTGCGATCGGGCAAAAAGATGATTTGTGGCTAGAGAAATATCTTCAATCCATTCTACATTTCGGGTTGACCAAATCCGTCCGGGTACTCCCACTCCGGCGGCGAATCTAATTTTTTTACTTTCGCGGCCGAAGCTATCTAAATCGCGATCGCTAGCGTACCAAGTTTCGCTGTGTTCCAAAAAAGTACCGTTAGCAGTCGGTATCCAGGCTTCCGCAAAATTCCAGCCGATCGCATTGCACAGCAACCGCAGAATCTCTGGGAGGGCGCTGTGAAAATCAGCAGACTGACTAATTGCTTGAGTTGCTGCTAGCAACAGCTTAATTTCATCTTCTGCTTGCTTGCTTTCTGTAATATCAGTTCCCGTGCCTAGAATTTGTTTTAACTTACCGTCTGCTGTTTTTGCAAATACAGTATCTCGGCTGACAATCCAGCGCCAAGAACCATCTTTGTGCCTGATTCGGTATTCAATTTCAAAGATATCCCCTTCCGTGCCCGTTTCGACTTGCTGTAAATAATCTGGTATTTTGATTGAATCTTCCGGGTGCATTAAAGTTGGCTTCATCCACGGCCCGATTCCCTGAATCTCCTCTACTGTATAGCCGAGAATGTGGTATATAGAAGCGTTCGCATAGATAGTTTTTTGTTCTATTAAGTCATAAACATACAAAATATTAGGACTTGCCTCAGCAATTTGTTGAGTGAACCGCTGGCTTTCTCGCAGTGCTGCTTCTGTTTGTTTTCTTTCGGAAATATCGCGAACAATGCAAATGATTTCCCCGTCGGGCAGCATGGTCAGCGAGACATCTAGAGGGACTTTCGAGCGGTCGCGGCGGCATCCTACTGCTTCGGTGCTGTAACAACCTTTCTGCACTAAAGCCGGTATGACTTCTTGCTCGAACCTTTGCAGTTCTGCACCTTCGTAGAATATTTTCCAACTTTTGCCTAAGATTTCTTCGAGAGAGTCGTAACCGTAGATTTTTAGTCGGGCTGCGTTGCAATAAATCACCTCTGAGGCGGCACTGAC
The DNA here is from genome assembly GCF_036702495.1 of Microcoleus sp. C2D2. Classification (NCBI taxonomy): domain Bacteria; kingdom Bacillati; phylum Cyanobacteriota; class Cyanophyceae; order Oscillatoriales; family Microcoleaceae; genus Microcoleus; species Microcoleus sp. C2D2. Next base: position 35,318 of record NZ_JAUBTO010000041.1, read on the forward strand.
TATGGCGATACCTTCGGAAGCTTGGGCCATTGCTACTGCTTGCCTGTGGAGTAGTGACTCGGAACGTTTGCGTTGAGTGATGTCGCGGACGATCGCGATAATTTCGTCCTCCGTGCAGAAGACAATTCTGGCTTCAAAATCGTACAGTTCACCATTAACTGGCATTTGATATTCTACGACTTGAATCTCGCCGGTGTCGATCGCTTGTTGATTGCCGGACAATATTTTTTCAGCAAAAGCAGCAGGCAATATGTCTTGTGCTTTTTGACCGATTACTTTTTTTCGCGGTAGGATATTATCGAAATCTTTGGCAGGTTTGAAGTCTACAAAAGTACCGTCTGCCCGACAGCGAAATATCATGTCAGGTATCGCATTTAAAAGAGCGCGGTTGGTGGCTTCGCTCTTGCGCAATTCAGCTTCAGCTTGCTTGCTAAATGTAACGTCGCGAGCAACTGCATAAAACAAACCTTCTTCTGCAAACGGCGATGCCGTCCACGACAGCCATTTATAAGTACCATCTTGGCAAAGATAGCGGTTTTCTAAGTTAATAATGGGGTTGCCATTTTTAAGTATTTCTAATTCAGCTATAGTTATTGCTCGGTCTTCTGGATGCACGAATTCTATAAAAGGTTGGGCTAGCATTTCATCGCTGCTGTAACCTAATACTTTTGACCAAGCGGGGTTTAAGCGTTTGAAATAGCCGTCCAAACCTGCAATGCAAAGTAAATCCAGCGAGAGATTAAAAAATCTATCGCGGTCTTGCTGGGTTTGTTTTAATTCGGTGACATCCATCACCAAACCGTCCCAAACTATATCGCCGTTGGCTTTTTTTTCCGGTCTCGACGCGCCTTGCAGCCACTTCACTTTGTCCGGCATAATTTGCCGCCACTGGTGTTGCCAAGCTTCCTGAGTCGCCGCTGAAATTGCGATCGATCGCTGCAAGTCTGAGATGTCGTCTGGGTGAACTGTTGCAAAAGGCAAACTGGCATTTTCTTCTATTTCTTTGGGGTTTAAATTGTAGAGCGGCAAACTGCCAGAAGAAACGTAAGTAAAAGATATTTTACCATCTACATAAAGCCGAAATTGATAAATCATTGCCGGCACATTGTCGGTCATTACTTGCACTCGAGCTTCGCTTTCCTGCAAAGCTCTTTGCTGGTGCTTGTACTCTGTCACATCTCGCATTGTTCCGACCAACATTTTAGTGCCGTCGGTTTTGGTGAAGACAGTTTTTTTAGTAGATAGAATGCGTTCTTTGCCGGCGCTATCTGTAAAAGTTTCTTCCGTTTGCTCAGGAATGCTTCTTTGCAATACTTGCTCGTCTTGTTGCTCCCAAAAATCGGCTTGTGCTGGGGGGAAAAACTCATATCCCGACTTGCCTATTAGTTCCGATCGCCTTTTTCCCATCAAGTCGCAAAAAGCGTCGTTCAACACGACCCACCTGTGCTGCTCGTCTTTGACAAAAATTGGGTCGGGAGTAGCATTAATCGTGTGATTTAAAAACTCTTCTGATGCTTTTAATTTAGCTTCGTAATGGTAGCGATCGCTCACATCCAAGACTACTTTAATCATCCGGTCGATGGAGCCGTCCCGGCCGCGAATACAGCGCAGGGAAACTCTAGTATAAACGGTTTCTCCGTTTTTTCTGCGCCACTTTTTATCTAAAACATAGCCTTCGCTCTCCCCGGAAAAAATTTTTTTTAACTCCACTAAGGTAGCCTCCCAATCTTCAGGGAAACCCCACTCTTCCCAATTTTTGTGCAAAAAATCTTGGCGATCGTATCCCAGCAAATCGCACAAAGCGTCGTTCACTTCCAAGCACTCGCATTTTTCTGGTTCTGAGGGGAAATTTCCAGGAGCAAGAATGGCAATTCCGACGAGAGAATTCTCGACTACCGAGCGATATTTTTCTTCGCTTTTTCGCAAAGCTTCTTGGTTGTGCTGCCGCTCGACTGCGTAGCGGAGCGATCGAATTAACACTTCGCTGTCGATGTTTCGCTTGACTAGATAATCCTGAGCTCCGGCTTGGATTGACAGCACCGCAAGTTCTTCATCGTTGCGGGCTGTCAGTACGACAATCGGAGTATTTAGGCTGTATTCTTGGATTTTGACAATTGTACTTAAGTCTTGGCTGTCGGGCAGCGAAAGGTCTAGTAAAATCACATCAAAACGTTCGCCGACCAAAAGTTGTTGCGCTGTGCTCAGACGGTCTGTACACCTTACTGACAGCGTTTGAGGATCGGAGCGGCAGACATTTGTTTCTAATAATAATTCTTCGATCAGATCGGCTTCGGCTTGATTGTCTTCGACCAGAAGAACGTTAAAGCCGTTTCGCTTTGCGCCTGGGCTCAAAACTGATATCATATACCTTGTTTTTGGTCATAAAAAAGTCGAGCTTACTATTATAGCATATAAATAATTGCCTAGCAAAAAAACCGCCGCTCCAAGTTAAAAACTCTCGGGTTCAAAAATTACAATCCACTCTCTACGACTGTGTTTTTGCTCTAAGTAAATCTACGCAATCAAAGGAAAAATTTTTACGGTTTTTAGAAGCTCGGTTTCAGGAGGAAACTAAGCTGCTTGGTGTTTTGTTTTTTGGGCGAGATCCCCTGTCAGTCAATTTGAGATTTGAGATTTGAGATTTACTCCACAGATGAATCGGGGAGGTTGAACCTTAGTATAAAATTTTGGCCGGCTCACGACTTTTGTCGGAAACTTGTATCCGTTTTTGGGTGGGTTTGGCTCGCGCGAGCGAAACCCACCCTTTGTTGCCCTTCGATTCCCCTAGCAACACAATCCGAGCGCGATCGCCGCACCAATTCGCGCTCAGCGCCAAAAAAGCGGTGGCAACTATCTTCGATATTCATCTGTTCACCAGTCTTTTTATGATAGCTTACATAATCTCCCCAGAGCCATTTCTTTACTTTTTGCAATTAAATAAATTATCTCCACAGGCCTTGCTATTTAGCAAAAAAGTGATAATCTTGAAATAGAGGAAATCGAAAAGTCGATTGATACAGCCTCGGGAGAACTTAGAGATTTTTCGCAACAAAACTACGTCAAAAAAATGACAGCAGTTTTTTTACTGTCATTTGTTTACTGTTTTTTGACCGAACTGAGCTGAAGTTGAGAGGAAAAAAGCAATGCTCGAAAAATTAGCTATTCAAGAAAAACAAGTTTTAATTCCCAAAGAAAAAGCCTTAGTATTGTGGTTTGATGAAGTCGGCATCGCCGACATCCCATTAGTAGGTGGGAAAAATGCTTCTTTGGGGGAAATGATTCAACAGTTAAGCGCCAAAGGAGTCAGGGTTCCCAATGGATTTGCAACTACAGCACACGCTTACCGCTACTTCATCGAGTCGGCGGGTTTAGAAGCTAAATTGCGCGAAATTTTTGCGGATTTAGACGTAGAAGATCTGCAGAGCCTGCGACAAAAAGGCAAGCAAGCGCGGTCATTGATTCTGGATACGCCGTTTCCGCGAGCATTGCAAGCGGCGATCGCGGATGCTTACGAGAAATTGTGCGATCGCTACGGCGACAATACCGACGTAGCAGTGCGTTCCTCCGCCACCGCCGAAGACTTACCAGACGCCAGTTTCGCGGGACAGCAAGAAACCTACCTCAACGTCCAAGCTTGCGCTGGCGTCCTCGAATGCTGTCACAAATGCTTCGCCTCCACATTCACCGACAGAGCGATTTCCTACCGCCAACAGCGGGGATTCGACCACTTTGAAGTCGCCTTGTCTGTCGGCGTGCAAAAAATGGTGCGATCGGACTTAGCATCCTCCGGCGTCATGTTCAGCATCGACACCGAAACCGGATTCAAAAACGCCGTATTAGTCACCGCCGCCTACGGATTAGGCGAAAACGTCGTCCAAGGCGCCGTCAACCCCGACGAATACTTCGTCTTTAAACCAACATTAAAACAAGGTTTTCGCCCGATTTTAGACAAACGCCTCGGCAGCAAAACACTCAAAATGGTGTACGATATCGGCGGTTCTAAATACACCAAAAACGTATCGGTGATAGCAGCCGAAAAAAATAAATTTGCCATACAAGATGATGAAATTCTGCAACTAGCAGAGTGGGCCGCAGTCATAGAAGAACACTACTCTCAAGTGCGCGGGACTTATACCCCGATGGACATTGAGTGGGCAAAAGACGGCAATACGGGCGAATTGTTTATCGTCCAAGCGCGACCCGAAACAGTACAATCTCAAAAGTCGGCTAAAGTTTTGCGCAACTACAAATTGCAAGGTTCCAGTGCAATTTTGGCAAAAGGACGCGCCGTTGGCGAATCAATCGGACAAGGCAAAGCCCGCGTGATTTTAGATGTTCACAGAATCGCTGAATTTCAAGCAGGAGAAGTTTTAGTTACCAACAAAACCGACCCGGATTGGGAACCGATTATGAAAAAAGCAAGTGCGATCGTCACCAATTCCGGCGGCCGCACTTGTCACGCCGCGATCATCGCCCGAGAAATGGGAATTCCCGCCATTGTCGGCACCGGCGACGCCACCCAAATCTTGAAAAACCATCAAGAAATCACTGTTTCTTGTTCGGAAGGAGACGAAGGCAAAGTTTATGCCGGTTTGCTTCCTTTTGAAATTCAAGAAACTGCGATCGAGAATTTGCCCCGCACCCGCACTCAAATTTTAATGAATGTGGGAAATCCAGAAGAAGCTTTTGGTTTGTCAGCAATTCCTTGCGACGGCGTAGGCTTGGCGCGGCTGGAATTTATCATTGCCAATCACATTAAAGCACACCCGCTGGCACTGATTCACTTTGACGAATTGGCCGATGAATCAGTCAAGGAAGAAATTGCAGAACTGACAGCGCTTTACCAACACAAACCCGATTTTTTCACCGACAAACTAGCTCACGGAATTGCCACAATTGCCGCCGCATTTTATCCAAATCAAGTCATCGTGCGGATGAGCGATTTCAAGAGCAACGAATATGCTAACCTTTTGGGAGGGCGGCAGTTTGAACCCAAGGAAGAAAACCCGATGATCGGGTGGCGCGGCGCGTCTCGCTATTACGACCCGAATTACCGCGAAGCTTACGCTTTGGAATGCAAAGCATTGAAGCGAGTTCGCGACGAAATGGGCTTGACAAATGTGATTCCGATGATTCCATTTTGTCGCACCCCGGAGGAAGGGCGGAAAGTGTTGGCCGAGATGGCAAAACACGGTTTAGTCAAGGGCGAAAACGGCTTGCAAGTGTATGTGATGTGCGAATTGCCGAGCAATGTCATATTTGCTGACGAATTCGCGCAAGTTTTTGACGGATTCTCGATCGGCTCTAACGATTTAACTCAGCTAATATTAGGATTAGACCGGGATTCTGGTTTAGTCGCGCACATTTTTGACGAACGGAATGAAGCTGTCAAGCGAATGATAGAAATTGCTATTAAAGCGGCGAAGAATTACGATCGCAAGATTGGGATTTGCGGTCAAGCGCCCAGCGATTATCCTGAGTTTGCTCGTTTCTTGGTTGAGTTGGGAATTGATTCGATTAGTTTGAATCCCGATTCGGTTTTGAAGACTTTGTTAGATGTTGCTAAGGTAGAGGCTTCCGGTGCGGTAATGGATTTAGCGAGGGAGGTTGCTAAAGTGTAACCGTTTTGGTTTTTGAGAGAAACCGAGTTTCTCAAACAATAGCTGCGCTCTTTTCTGGCTTGGTTGTTTTTGAACTCGACCCGGTTTTTCATATCTAGCCCTGTAGAATAACCTCGCCTCGCGTCTGTAGTGATGAATCCAAGTCCTCTGATTTTTATGATGACTTGCATTCGTCATTAGTCATTAGTCATTAGTCATTAGTCATTAGTCATTCGTCAACAGTCAACAGTCAACAGTCAACAGTCAACAAGCAGCGACGGTGCAACCGGAAGCGATACACCCGCCAACAAACGGTTAACACACGGGCGGTTAACGGCATAATAGTTTCAGACTTGGCCCGGAACTTTTGTGATTTAAAACCGTCTTTTCCGGGAGGATTTTCTGTTACGGATCGTCTAAATTAAAAAAAATATTCCCACCTGCAGGCTTTGAAAAAGTGTTAACCGCTCTCCTGATTATTTTCATAGGTTTAGCTCCGTCGCTGCTGTCTTTGTGGGTGATGCGCTCTGCCGAGAGCCAAGCCCGCCATAGAATTGCAGTGGCTAGGCTTGCGGTAGCAAATAGACCCATGCGAACTCAACTACCAATTGCCGATCGCACCTACATAGAAGGTCTCGGTTATCCGATCGGGGATATCACTTGCGAGTATAACGCCCGCTCTAATTACATTCGCTGCGCCGTCAATCCTTCTGGACCCTGTCAAGATTGTCGGTACTACCAAGCCAGAACTCTTGACGCTCGCGGTGAAAAGATATAGCTTATATGTACGCATATTTGCAGATGTTGTAATCAATGAGTTAGTATGTACTTACGTGTAAGGATTATTGTTTGAGCTTGTTTTGGACGACCCGGGCCAAAACTCAGCAATTAAAACCTAATCGAGCAGTATTGCTGGGTGACAGTTGCCATAACTGGCGGATTCCGATCGGTGTTTTTCTAGTTGAGGAGTTGCGATCGCAAACCAAGTTTAGACGATAAATTTTGTTTGGGCGACGAGAAATCTCGGAATAAATAGGGTTTCTAGTCTCCTGGGCGTAACTCCTGCAGTTAAGAAAATTAGCGGACAAAAATCGCAAGTAGCTGATGGGCAAATCTCCAAGCCAGTTTCTCCAAAACATCCTGAAAAATTGTGCACGAACAATTGTCCCGAGCATTTACCTTAAACAGAAACCCGCTCGAAGACTCGCTTGTTGACAGTTTGAGAAGTTGCTTGTCGGCGACAGTAATCTGTTTTTGCGATCGCAGCTTTCGCAGCCTCAAACCTACATTGCTGTCTCCAGACTGCAAGTCAGGAATTTTTAAGACGCCTCGTCGGTACAGGGTATGCCGATTTCAATTGCATCTCATATGTGGCACCATTCTCGCTTAAAAAGCCTTTCGGGCCTGTTCCACAAAAAGTTCATTTTCTTGTGGGGAGTAGGGGTTGGGCAGGAGAGCCCGCCCATAGAAGGGTTATTGACAATGGTGCAAGATCTCAATTGAATGACACTTCGGGCACGGCCGGCATAATTATGTCACGGCTATAACTCCCTAATTAATGTCTGGTTGCTATTGTGAACAGGGCTTGCGCACCAAAACCAAAAAAACCGAGTATTTTACCGGGATGGAGGGCTGCAACGAAGCCTTTTCGTCCCTCTAATCCGGTTTATGCGTCCATAAACAGTGAAAATTCTCTGCAAATAAAGTCCATTAGACGATATACAGAAAACCTCATCAAGTAAATTTTTGAGAAGTCCTGTTATTATCTACTGCGGGATGTAAGAGATATGTGTCTAACAGATACGCTCGCTAACAGAAAAGAAAGCCGAAGGCAAAATATCACCCCATAGATAGATTATTGGGATTTAAACTCTAAATCCTCAGCGCTTCTGTCGGCGATATTTGCCCTGCTATCCAATATCAAGATAGCACTGCTTTGTGCTGAGTTAAATTCGCTTGTTGCTCTCGATCGAAGTCGAGCAGCAGAGCCTCTTACTCTGCAATTAAACCTTTTCAATAGGTAATAATTATTATTATCTTAAAGTGGGTACATCATATACAATCCGTGAGACAAATTGACTATGCAAAGCATCTGCAACAAACCAATTCTTCTAAGCAAAAAAATAGGTGACTCTACCGCCAGGATTGCTGGAAAAAGCTCCCGAACAACAGCAACTTATCATCTGAAAAAACCAATAAAACAAGTAAAAACAGAGGAGTGTTTCCTGTCCCAGAAACTCGGTGGCGGCGCGGGAATTGGGCATCCCCACAGAGAATTTTTGCGAGCAACCGAGTCTGTGGGCGCCCCGATTGTAAAAAATGTACTGTTCGTCGATGCCAGAGTAGAGAACTGGGACAGCTTGGCAAGAGGAGCAACAGCCGATACAGAGGTATTTGTACTGGACTCGACGCGGGATGGAGTCGAGCAAATTACTAGAATTCTGGCTAATTGCAGAGATTTAGACAGCCTTCAGATAGTTTCTCACGGTCGAGAAGCCCGAGTGCAACTCGGATCGATCGAACTGTGGCGCGACAACTTAGAAACCTACAGCCATTTGTTGCAGCAGTGGGGAAAAGCGCTCAGCGAGAAAGGAGATATCTTGTTATTCGGGTGCAGCGTCGCAGCGGGGGAAAGCGGCGCGGCCTTCGTGCGGCGGCTGAGCTTTATTGCAGGTGCAGATATTGCAGCTTCCGACAACTTGACGGGGAGTGCCGCACTCGGCGGCGACTGGGAATTAAACTTTGCGACCGGGGAAATAAAGGCGAGTATCGCCATTGAAAAAGAAGTGCTCGAAGCCTACACTTACGCGCTTGGCAAAAACGAAACTTTCAAGAACTCCACAGTTAGGGGGCCTGGGATTTACGGGGGAAACGACGGGGCCCTGTTGAATCCGAGCAACGGGGTTCCAGCAGCAAATCAACGTATCCCCGGCATTACCGGAGGCACAGTATCCGGCATGATTCCGGCTTTGGGCGGTTCGAGTCCCGGCGATGGCGCTCTGCGATCGACGAAAGCAGCAGATGACCCGGAAGCCTTTGTCATATACAACAACCCCATTAGTTCAACCGACGGTTTCACAGTCCGGTTTGATTTTTATTCAAACGGTTCAAACGAGCAATATAATGCTCAGGACCCCTCTATTAACCCTCAGCCAGGGGACGGCCTGGGTTTCTTCTTGATTGACGGCACTGCCAGCCCAGAAAGGACTGAGGGTTATGGCGGTTCTGGTGCCTACGCGACCCGATCGGGTATACCCGGTATGGAGGGAGGTGATTTAGGCCTTGAGCTTGACGAGTTTGGCAATTTTTCAACATCCACAGAAGGGTCCGGAGGTCAGGAGCCGCCTCGGATTCCCGGCTCCTCTATTGGTTTTTTGAGACCTGATTCCGTAATAGCCCCAGCCACCCGTAGCGGCATCAGCAACACGGCCCGGAGCAGCGAGGCGACTTTCGATCGCCGAGCCACTAACAACAACGGCTCGCCAACCAACAAAGACGGTACTCCTACTAACTCTACGGTTACCAGAAGAATTGCGCTCAACGCCGACCTCGCAACCACCAAAACCGGCTCTACGAGTGCTACCCCCGGTAGCTCGGTCAGCTACACGATTGCCACAGCCAATTTAGGCCCGAGTCCAGCAGAATCTGTAACCATCACTGACAGCATAGTTCCCGGATTAACCGGAGTCACGGCATCTAACGGCGGCATTTACGAGCCAGCGACAGGCATTGTCCCCGAAGGGCCCGTGGCAATCGCCCGTGAGACACTCACCCGGACTAGAGGCTTCAGAGTACCGCCCACCCTAACTTCCATCCGCAACACGGCCAGAAGTACCTCGATCGCTCCCGACTCCACTCCGGCAAACAACAACGGTACAAACCCCAACGCCACCGTCACCGCCTCGATCGATGCTGTGGCCGATGTTGTCACCCAAAAAACGGCTCCGGCCAGCATCAACGGGGGCCGCACGCTCCTTTATACAATTACTACTAGCAACAACGGGCCGAGTCCCGCGGCCAACTCCGTCATCATCGACAGCCTGATTCCCGGCTTAACTAATGTCACCGTGTCTGACGGCGGAACCTACAATTGGGCCACAGGGGCGATCGATTTCCCAGCGATCGCGACTTTAGCCAGCGGCACCAACCAGAGCCGCACCATCAGCTTTGTACCGCCGCCTACCCTGACGAGCATCACTAACATTGTATTGAGCCGATCGGACACTCCAGACCCCGACTTAACGAATAACAACGGCTCGATAGTCGCAGGGCCCGGTCAGGCGGGGGGTCGAGTCACCACCTCGATCGATGCAGCCGGCGCCGACCTGGTGACGTCTAAGCTCTCTCTCGCATCTGCTCCTGCTGGCAGTTCTGTGACTTATACTATAACTACCGCCAACAAAAGACCGAATGCTGCTGAAAACCTAGTGATTACAGACAGCATCATTCCCGGTTTAACGGGAGTCAGGGCATCCAATAACGGGACTTACGACGCAGTGACAGGGGTTGTCACCTTCCCAACAATTCCCAGCTTGACTAGCGGCAGCAACACCAACCGCCATGTAAAATTAGTCGTTCCAGCGACGGGCATCATTAGCCATACATCCGGGAGCCGATCGACCACTTTTGACCCCGCACCCAGCAATAACAACGGTTCCGAGCCCAGAGCCACTGTCACCACCGCCATCAGCGCGCAGTCAACACCCAACCAACTTCCTATCAGCCAACAGCAGCAACGCTGCGCTAGCACCCAACAGCGCTGTCAAAATCAGCAGGCTCGGAGGCAGAGACTCAGACGGCACAGTAGTTACCGAAACAATGGGTCTAAAGCCCTGCCCTTCTAGGGCTGCTTTTCTTGATTCGGCTCTAGTTTATTATGGGTGTGTTCTTATAAGAATCGGAGGTAAATCATGTTAGTTTTTGAGTTCAAAACATACGGCAAGACAAATCAATACTCACCATTTACTAGAGCAAGCCTTTCACGCTTTTGAATCAGAAGTCAAGCACATATCTCTACCTCAAACCAGGCTTGATGTGCGAGTGGTTTCTGGTACACCAGGACATTGCTCTGTTGATAAAATAGAGGAAGGGGATAATGTTTTAACTGCTACACTCAAAAAATTCAAATTTTTCTAGAACCTAGAGGGTATATTCCACCAGAAAGGATTTTTGTTAATCATGTATCAGTAAAAAGAAAGACTAACTCTGGATGGAGAACAGATAGTCTTCGTGCAAGACCAATAAGATCACAGACGGAATGGATTTTGAATTCATTACATACTGACAATCAAAACAAAATAGCTTCAGCCGGAATTACAGAGGTTAGCTTAAATAGCCCAAATGAAGACATTAACTCATCCGCCGTACAATTAGAAGCTTCTGAAAATATTGAAATAGACCAACAAAATCTTTTGTACGCGAGTACAGAGGCTAGCTTAAATAACTCAAATGAAGACATTAACTCATCCGCAGGAAAATTAGAAGTTTCTGAAAATATTGAAATAGACCAACAAAATTTTTTGCTTCGTTATGCCAATGGAGAACGAGATTTTCATGGACTAAAACTGACTGGAGTGAATAATGGACTAAAACTGGATGGAGCTAACGGGGTGACAACCCCGTCAAAACATGGATAAAATAAAGGACATAGCCCTTATACCCCTCTGAAAAAAAGGTAGTTTATTGGGCCGGATTCTCATTAATTCAGTAATAATATCTTGACAAAATTCCATGCCAATTCCCTCCGCTTCGCTGGGCCCAACATTGACGCCAAGAATCCTATCCAAAAACTACTATGACGACGTATCGAACGCCCGCACTCAGTTACCCTACCTACATATTTTTGCACTCCCATTGTCTTGATTTTTTGACCTTGTATTATCGCACAACTGTAGGCGAGCGCTATCAATAATATTAAACTGCTTAATCGTTGGTTATTAGCGTGACTTCTCTCGCTCATTATAACCACCTGTCTTACAATCTTTAAACATCGCTTCAATCCCACTGCGATATTTGAAAGTATCGATCGATTGTTTTAAACTGCCGACAGTAGTCAAAAGATACCAACGCAACATCTTCTTGTTTTACTCGATCTTGTCGGAGCCAATAACCAGCAATATCAAAATTCCCAAAACCTTTTTGTTTGGTAAATTTTGTCGAGACTAAATAAAAACTGGTTCCCGGCACTAAACCCCTGTCAGATCAGCGAGTGTAATCAGAGTTCTCCTCTTGGATATAGCGCCCTTTTTTGACTCTAAAAATAAACTTTACTTGTCTCTGACAGAGCCACGATGCGAGCTTGACACTACCAAATTCCCGCTCGCCTAACACAATCACTTCATAATCTGATAGCAACTCTAACACAGGAGTGAGTAGAGCTTTTTGTTCGTCAATATTACTACATCCTCTTTTGTCTAGCAATCGCCAGTATAAGGGGATACTTCGTTTTTCCCAAATTAGGCTGGCCATAAATACATTATGCGATCGCCACTGCGTTCTATCGATCGCAAGTTTCAAAGGTTGAGATTTTTAAATTTAGCTTGTTAAATTTTTTTAACAAGTGGAAACCATAGGGTTTTTATGTTCAGGGAGTCTAATTTCAGAAATCTTTGTAGGCTACGCCTCCGACTCTCAAATTGAATCGGATAAGGCCAGAAAGAAGCAGCAAGGTAATACTAACTTGTTTATGGCTCTGCAACAGATATACCAGAGCTTTGAGCCTATGGTACTCTGTCGGTTTGAGTTGTTTTTCTAGATGGTTTTGGTAAAATTGAGGAAACATAATTATGTAGATGGGGACACTTAAACAACAGAGACCCCATCTTTTTGGAGCTGCGAGTTGGCCAAATCCGCCATCGGTGGGGCTTTTGACGGGGTTGTCACCCCGTCAGGTCTTTTCTGCGTCACTTTTATCCAACTATGACAAAAATGATTGATACATTAATTGCCGGATCCCTCGATTTAATGAATCCTCAACATCTAAAAAACTGGTTTACTAAATGCTTTTACTGTCATCCATAAGCTGGCAATATGCTGTATCTCGAGCGACATTCATTAGAAATCAAGCGAGTTAATGAAGTTAACTCGAAATAAACGTCGCTTTTATCAACAGGGTATACAGGCTGCAACCCTTATGGGGTAGATATCGTACACCTCTTTGTTACCCCCCCCCAGCTCAACAAGAGTTCTGTTAGACTCTCTGAAGTTCCTGAAAGCGCGATCGCTCATCGAAAGGACTGCTGCTGATTCTGGCTTGCAACCCCTGGTGAGGGATTATGCGAAAGAACGTTTTGTGCGGTAGCGGAGGATCTTCTCCGACGGGGGACGCATAACAGGAGACTCTGCCTCCTGTTTGCCTGTGCGATCGAGGCTCTTCCTCGCTTACATCGGTTCCCAGGCCGAGCCTAGGAACCCATTGAATTAACTACTTGGCGGCTTGACGCTCTTTCGCTTCCTTGATCACTTCTTCCGCGATGTTGCTCGGACAAGGAGCATAGTGCGAGAAGGACATGGAAAACTGGCCGCGCCCAGATGTCATAGTACGCAAGTCGCTAATGTAACCAAACATTTCGCTCAACGGCACATCTGCCTTGATCCGTGCTCCTGTCTGGCTTGTCTCCTGAGATTTCATCATCCCCCGGCGGCGGTTGAGGTCGCCGATCACGTCGCCCATGTAATCATCTGGAGTGAATACATCAACATTCATAATCGGTTCGAGCAACTGAGGCCCCGCTTTAGGCAGAGACTGCCGGTAGGCCGCTTTAGCAGCAATTTCAAAAGCCATTGCTGACGAGTCAACGGGGTGGAAACCGCCTTCTAGTAGGGTGAATTTCAAGTCCAAGCAGGGGAATCCCGCCAAGACGCCTTTGTCGATGCAGCTTTCAAAGCCTTTTTCGACCGCTGGCCAATATTCTCTCGGCACGCTACCACCGGTCACTTTTGACTCAAACTGGAAGCCACTTCCAACCTCACCAGGCTCGATCACATAGCCGATTTTGGCAAATTGACCGGAACCACCTGATTGCTTTTTGTGGGTGTATTCGTCTTCGAGGCGCTTGGTAATCGACTCGCGGTAGGCTACCTGTGGTTCGCCGACTTCTACTTCGATGCCGTGGGTGCGCTTGAGAATGTCTACTTTGATGTCGAGGTGTAACTCGCCCATCCCCTTGAGAATCGTTTCGCCGCTTTCTTGATCCGTCACCATGTGGAAGGATGGGTCTTCTTGCACCATCTTGGTGAGGGCTGCTCCCATTTTTTCTTCGCCGCCTTTTTGTTTCGGTTTGACCGAAATCGAAATAACGGGATCGGGGAATACCATCGGCTCTAGGGTGGCGGGATTTTTGGGGTCGCAGATGGTGTGTCCGGTGCGGACGTTTTTCATGCCCACGATCGCCACAATGTCCCCGGCTTGGGCCGATTCAATTTCTTCGCGAGAGTTGGCGTGCATTTCCACCAAACGGCTGACGCGCTCGGTTTTGCCTGTGGCGGTGTTGAGTATGGTGTCGCCCTTGGAGAGAGTACCGGAGTACAGGCGCGTGAAGGTTAGAGCACCGTAGCGATCGTCCATGATCTTAAACGCCAGTGCCCGCAATGGCCTGTTGGGATCGACGATCGCAAACTCGCCGGTTTCCTCGCCCTCGAGATCGACTTCTGGCTGCGGTGTGACTTCCATCGGGTTCGGCAGGTAGTCAACTACGGCATCGAGAACCAACTGCACGCCTTTGTTTTTAAACGATGAGCCGCAGTAGGTGGGGAAAAATGCCCGATCGCGAGTACCTTTACGAATGCAGCGCTTGAGGTCGTCGATGCTCGGCTCGTTGCCTTCGAGATACTCTTCCATCACTGCGTCGTCTTGCTCGACGGCCAGTTCGATCAACTTTTCGCGCCAAGTTTCGACATCATCGACCATATCGGCGGGGACATCTTTAATTTTATAGTTCATCGGATCGCCGGAGTCATCCCAGATCCAGGCTTTGCGGGTCAGCAAATCGACTACGCCGCAAAACTTTTCTTCTATGCCGATCGGCAATACCATCACCATCGGTTTAGCGCCAAGGATTTTATCGACTTGCTCGACAACGCGGTAAAAATCTGCACCCGTGCGATCGAGCTTGTTGATGTAGATGACGCGAGCGACTTTGGAATCGTTAGCGTAGCGCCAGTTTGTTTCAGATTGCGGTTCAACTCCACCCGAACCGCAGAACACACCAATGCCACCATCAAGAACCTTCAAAGAACGGTACACCTCGATCGTAAAATCGACGTGTCCGGGAGTATCGATAATGTTGAGCTGATGCTCGTTCCAGAAGCAGGTGGTAGCAGCGGATTGAATCGTAATACCGCGCTCTTGCTCCTGTTCCATGAAGTCAGTCGTCGCCGCCCCTTCGTGAACTTCACCAATTTTGTGGATTTTACCTGTCAGTTTCAGGATTCTTTCTGTTGTGGTGGTCTTGCCAGCATCTACGTGGGCGAAAATGCCGATATTTCGATAACGAGTGAGATCTTTCATAAAAAAATTCGGGAGGTGGGAAACGAGCGTGTCTTTAGACCGCTCGTGGAAAACGGCTCGGCGGTTTCAACCGCCGTGAATCTTTCCATTACACGGGGATTGCTAAATTCGGTGTACTTCTGTGATGTACTTTCGATGGGACAATTACCATCTCGAAGGTCGCAACCCGCTCACGCATAATGTTTGCTCTTTTATGAGCCTCCCTTGCGGGGTAATGTTAGCTTCGACCTGGTTATCTGGGCTCTTTCGGCTTACAACACTGTTGAGCGTGACTTTAGAACTGTTTAATTGAAAGCGACAGAGCGGAAAACTAGCTTCGCATTCAAGGAGTGTTGTGACCCAAATAACGGCTGCTCTTTCGAGCGGTCTCGTCAGTACAGCTTGCTTCGATTTCTCTTACAAGCTCAACGGCTTTAGCCTTGAGTTACTGACAATTACTGTTGAGATTAAATGCGACGAACCGTCCGCCACCACCTGCAAGCACGACAAGCGAGGAATCAATGTTGCCAGCGTGCCACCAGTACAGGCTAGATTTCCTTTTCCCTGTTTCTGGCAGCACTACCTTAATTTTGACACTTCCTCGTCATTCCTGCGAAGGATTCTTGGTTTAATAAGTACCCCAAGCCTGACCACTGATAAAAATACCCCCTGACGAAGGTTAGTAACTGAAAGATATTTATTAGACATCCCTTGACATTCCTCCCCAAATGGGTAACTATTAAGCTGTAGTTTCTATCATCAACCGATAGGGAGAATATTTCTGAAGTGACCATAAGTATTGGATATGCCGCCTCATAATTAGGCATATCCACCAAAACTTAAGACGTTGGACGGATACTGCGAAGATCGAGTTTGAGCGGTCGCCCACAGGGCAACGACGTTTCTTTCTCGCAGATATCAAGCGGATCACTCAACCGAGATTTCAATCAGTTAGACGACCGCATAACTATTAATTATGCCCGTGTTAGTAGTCATGACCAGAAAGCTGACGAGAGTACGTCAAGCGCAAGTATTAGAAGCTTTTAGTGCTACTAATGGCTAGCAATTTGAAACAATCCAAGATTTAGGTAGTAGTCTAAACTATAACAAAAGAGGACTTCAAAAACTTCTTAAACGAATTATGCAGGGTGATGTAGGTCGTCTAGTTTTAACTCATAAAGACCGAATATTGAGGTTGGGCGCTGAATTGGTTCACGAGGTGACAACGCCGTCAAAACGTCTGTATCATCAGGGACATAGCCCTCAAACCCCTCTGGAAAACTGGTAGATTTTCCGTCTTATTGCCATTAATTCCTCAATCATTTTTTCACAACCTTCTATTCCTATTACCCAAGAATGACCATACAATCCCATCCAAAAACTACTATGTCGGCGTATAGTTCGATTAACTTCTTTGAGGCAGCCCACATATTTTTGGATACCAATTTTTTGAATTGCTTTTCCTTGTAAAGTGGCGCAAATGTACGCCAAAGCTATCAATAAAATTAAAGTTTTCAAGCGCTCACTAGAAACGTGACTTTTTTCAAGATTATAGCCGATAGTTTTACAATCTTTGAACATAGCTTCGATTCCACTCCGACATTTAAATGTGGCGACAGCTTCTTTCAGAGTTCCTAAATTTGTGAGCAGATACCAACCTTCGTCTTCCCCATGACCTCTATATCGACGCTGACAATAACCTGCAATATCAAATAAGCCAAACCCTTTTTGCTTGCGGTTCTTGAACATCCTTAAAATAAAAGCTAGTACCTGGCATTAAACCTAAATCACTTAACCGTTTAAAATTTTCTCCTTCTTCAATATATCGCCCTTTTTGTATTCTTACAGCGGTTGCCGCTGTAATGAGGTACAGTAGCAGCAATGAGTAAACCAACTTCTTAAATGTTTATGGTTCATTAACTTAAGGAAACTCCAATAATTTTATCAATCATTGACGTGGTTTTTGGAGTGAATCTTCGTAAAAAAGATTTAAGCTGTGACTACCATTGCCTCAATGGGATTAAAATCTGGAGAATATGGAGATAAGCTCCGGACACTTGCACCGCAAGATTTAATTATTGGTACAATTGATGCTAATTTATGGGCGGGTAAGTTATAGAAATTTACTAAAATAATGCTACAGTTAGTAGGTGTACCTTTTGTGAATTAGTACCAAAATATAAGGAGAAAAATGTCAGTCCTGTGTCAAGATTGAAATTAGGGAAACAGAATCTGAACAGAAAGCTCTTCTGAGGAAAGAAAAAGATGCGACTCGCTACGAAAAACTGCAAGTCCTGTATTGGCTCAAGACGCAAACGGTAGAAACCGTATTATCGGCTGCTGTGCGGTTAGGAAAATATCGTACCACAATACAAAGATGGTTGTCTAGCTATCGAGCGGGAGGAATAGAAAAATTATTATTTCAGAAACCCCGTTCGGGAAGACCAAAAATAATGAACTGCGAAACTATAGAGAGATTATCAAACCAATTGCAAGAGCCAGAAGGATTCAGTAGCTACAAAGAAGTACATCAATGGTTGGCAAGCTGCTGTGAAGTAAAAGTGGCATATCGGACAGTACATCAGTGGACCAGATATAGGCTCAAAGGAAAATTAAAAGTCCCACGTCCTGTGAGTAAAAAACAGAAAGCAGGGGCAGTAGAAGAATTTTAAAAAAACTGTCATCTCTAATTAAAAGCAGTCTGAGCCAGAGTGAGAGCTTTTTAAAACAGTGGAAAAAAGTGCGATATTGGAGTGAAAATGAAAGTCGAATGGGGTTGCATACAATTCAAAGAAGAAAGTTAACTAGGAGCGATATAAAACCGCAAGTCCAAGTGCTATGTGATTTTATTTATTTGTGGCTGTACGGGCCAGTAGAACCACTAACAGGAGAGAGTTCTTTTTACAAGTTTACGCATCTGGATACAGTATGCTTTGAAAAATTCTTAGAGCTATTTGCTAGTAAGTATCCACTTGATTTACATATAATTTAAGTAGATAAGGTCGGATTTCATAACTCTTTAAATTTGAGTATACCAGAAAATGTGATTTTATTGTTTCAACCTGCTTACAGCCCGGAAGTAAACCCAATAGAAAGACTCTGAGGGTAGATAAAAGAACAATTGAAATGGTTGAGATTTGAACAAATAGAGGAGTTGAGAGCTGCGGTGCAAAAAGAGTTAAACAAGTTGACGAATGAAATCATTGGTTCTTTGACGGGATGGCAATTCATTTTAGAGACTATATTTGTAGCAGAACTTTATGAAATTGGTATTATCCATAACTACTACGGCTCCTTTCCATAATTGAGGACATAAAAATTTTTCAATAAATACGGCAAATGCTCGTCCATCCATTGAATCATTCATTGTCATCACTGCTAGCACTTGGTTCATACTAATTGCGCCAATAGCTGTGACTTTTGCCCCTCGATAAAATGGTTGAATTTCGGCAACTCTTGTTCCATACTGAGAACGAGAATGAGTCCTAGTCAAACTCAATAAAATACCTATTTCATCCAAAAGCACGCTAGTTTTCTGGCTTGATATCCTTGATTTTCTCCCAATAGTCCACTCTCAATTTTTGGACTCTTTCTGTCGCAGCTTGGCTACTGTACCATGTTTTTTTTTCGATTTAGCTCTAATTTTTGTAAGTAACGACACATGGCTGCCCGACTCACCCAATTTCCGGTTTTTTGTGCAAATAATTCACACAACTCTACCTGCATTGGCATCGGGATGCTCTGCGACTAGCGCTCTGACTTCTTCAGATTTAGAAGTCAGATGACGCTCATTGCGGTTTTCCCCTTTGTTTAGATTGTAAATTTCCCTCAGTTGGTTGTTGCTTGAGCAGTTTTTGAACTTGAATTTTACTAACATTAAATTAGTCGGCTACTTTCCTAATTGACATTTTTCCTACTAAATATGCTGTCACTATTTTTTTTCGCTCGATCGAGTGAATATGCTTTCATTAGCTTTGATTACACAATGATATTTTATTATTGATTGTACCTCATAACAGCGGGAACCGCTGTAAAACAAACCTTACATTCTTTTCGCCTAACCATTTGGCAAGTTTGACGCTACCAAATTCGCGCTCATAGGAGACCGCGAATTTATATTTTCTTTTCAGCGGACAAATTGTGATAATTAATTTTTTTTGCTCTCGGATATTACTGCACCCTTTTTTGGGTAAAATCTGCCAGTACAATGGTAAAGCTCTTTGCTGCCAAATTAGGCAGATGAAAAATATATTTCGGTCACGCCACTGCGTCCTATCAATAGCAACTATCAATTCTTTCTGTTTGTTGAATTGAGTCCAAAAGAAGTATTTAATCAGAGGAAACCACAGTTTTTCAATAGTTCGATCCGGTAATTTCACAAATATTTGAATGGCGCGCCTTCTACTCTCAAATGCGAGCGGGTATGGCATGACTGTTGCTAGCAATTCAATGCTTACTTGTTGATGTGCTTGTAGCAGAAAAACTAAAATTTGCCGAGTTAAGTATTCCGCTTTTTTTAGTTGTCTTGAAAAACAATTTTAGTAAAATTGAGGTAACATTTTATATAGATGGGGTTGCTTATGAAAAGTGACCCCATCTTTTTTTACCATAAATGGGTCTAACCTTTGTTAGCTATGGGTCAAGACCGGGTTGTCACCCCCTGAAATCTGTCTACTGTTACCTCAGCACTTGGGCAAATTTTTCGTACTAATTATTTATAATTACCACTCATGTCTATACTTACTTCTTCTATCTGTTCTAACACTTTTTCTCCCCATTGCCGCATTACCTTTTATGTAAGGATTCAGGTAAAAAATAGTTCCGCAGAGAGCCGAAAAATATGGTAATGTAGTCAGATGAGCGAAAAGCCAGA